>DASXWF010000584.1:0-5759 GCA_036503835.1 Polyangiaceae bacterium
AGAGTATTCAGGGCAGGCGGTATCCGTTCGACGACTGACGCCATCGAGCAGGCCGCCGGCAAACGGGCCGCGCCTCATTGTCGGAAGATGAAACCTGCTACGTTGGCGCACCGATCGCCCACTACGACGCCCTGCTTCGAGACTGGGAACTGTTCTCTCGTGACCCCGAGGTGAGCTTCCCCGAGTGGTGCGTGAAGCGGGGGCGACCCTACCGATGGCCCGCCATCTTCTACTACGATGAGTAGCGGCAGCCGTGCCGAACGCCTGTTCGCAGCACGCGCAGCACGCGCAGCACGCGCCGCCCGCGCCGTCCCTCGACCGGCTCGGCTCGAGGCTGGTACGTTGCGCCGACCACCCCCATGGAGCACCGGTATTGAGGTACTTCAAGCGTCGCTGGGACGAGCCGCGCGGGGACGAGCATGACTCGTGGGGAAGCTCGACCTGGTACTTCGAAGTCAACGACGACGGCTACCCGGTTCGACAGCTCGAGCAGTACGAGCTCGGCACGGTTCGCAAGTACGACAAGATCCATTCAGACGACGAGCTCGGTGGACTCAGCGAAGTGGCGCTCGATTTCGACGAGTTTCGACCGTTCGAGATCGACGCGGCCGCGTTCGAAGCTGCGTGGTCGTCGCCGCCGGCGCGGATCGAGCGACGTGGCGAGGCTCGATCGAACCAGTTGGACCTGGCCGGCGAGCGCAGGCAACGCCTTGCCGTCGCACTGTCGATCTTGTCGGGAAGCCTCACGGTTGCCGCCGCCGGTGCGCTGACGGTCGGTTGGTGTTGGGCGAGCACGCGCGGCGACTGGCAAGCCTTCGTGCTCTGGAGCTACTGGTTCGTGACTCCCCTGTCGAGTGGTGTAGCGCTCGCGATCGCGAGCAAGTCGCTCACCATGAAGCGAGTGACCGTCTCGCTACTGAGCGTGTGGGGAGTGGCGTCCCTCTTCGCGCTCATCGTTCCGTTCGTGTCTTGAGGAAGGGTTCTTCGGCGAAGGAAAATTGGCGGGAGCAGGGGCGGGTCGGCTTGCGGGGCCGAGGCCTGCTACGTTCGAGCGCACCTGGAGATGACGAGCCGGGAGGCCAAAGAGCTACTCTTGCTGCACGGCTTCAGCCACCCGTCCGCCCATGACGACCCGCGTGCGGCGCGGGGATTCCTCGGTTCGCTGCGCCCGTACACCGGCAGGCTAGACCCGCGTAACCTTCACGAGGTCATGGCGGCGCTCGTGACCCTCGCTCCCGAGCTGGAAAGGCCTTCGGTCGACCGCGAGATCCTCGACGCGCTCTGGTCGATGACTCACCTGGCTCGGGCCTGGGCGCTCGACCCCGACGGGATGCTGCGACGCAACGGCCTGATCTCCGACGACGACGCCGGCACGCTCGCCTCGTGGATCGAAGCCATCTCGTACGCGACGATGACCCTGCTCGGCGGCGCGGGCCTCGACGAAGCTCTAGAACCCTATCGCCAGCTCCAAACCGATGAGCCAGTTTCACCAGGCTAGCTTCGAATTGGCAGGCTGGGTTCCAGCCTCGTCCGCGGCCGCAGAGGCGGAGGTCCTGCGCCTGGAGCAGCGGCTCGGCGTGCGGTTGCCGCAAGCCTTTCGCGAGCTGCTCGCGTCCGACGCGTGGCCGGGATTTCTGCAGGCGTTCAGCGACGGCGACGAACCGATCGAACCCGCCAGGATGCCGCTCGACGAACGCCAAACGCCGGAAACGGTCGAGCATCGTCGCCGGTTGGTGTTCATGCTCGAGAACCAGGGTGTCTGCGCCTGGGCGATCGATCTCGGCGAGGATCCGGATCCGGAGGTCCAGGTCGAGGTCGATTCCGGAGATCCTCCGACCTGGCAAGCGTGCGCCGAGCATTTCTCGACTTGGCTCTACTGTCAGGTGTTCGATCGCAAGCTCCTCGAGTCGGCGATGTTTGCGGCTCAGGCCGAGCCGCTCGCTCCGGCGGTGCTCCGGGAACTCGGGGCGTCGATGATGGAGGGGCCGCGTACTCGTGCATGGCCCGGTCGAGAGAACATCCGGCTACGCTGCGAGTTGGGCGAGGTTCTCCTCTGGTCCGGCGACGACCAGTGCGACTGGTGGATTGCGCCGCGCTCGCCCGATACTGCGACGGCGTTGCTGGACCGGCTGCGCCTGTCCGCGGCCTTCGAGGCGTGGCTGTACCCGCTTCGCGACGCCGGTCGGGAAGCTCTCCAGCGGTGGGCAAGCCGCCGCGCGCCATGAACGCCCTCCCGCGCGCCATCGTCGACTTCTCGCTCGACGCGGAAGGGCATTGGGTAGCGAAGCTCGCGTGCGGGCACGGGCAACACGTGCGGCACCGTCCGCCTTGGGAGCTGCGCCCCTGGGTGCTCACGGAACAAGGACGGCGGGAGCACCTCGGCGGCATGTTGCCGTGCGTTCGCTGCGCGATGCCCGCTCTTCCCGACGGCTTGACGCAGTACAAGGTGCTCGGGCCGTTCACGGAAACGACCCTGCCCGCGGGGCTCTTGCGCAATCACACGCTCAAGCCGCGCGTTTGGGGGCGCATCGTCGTGCAGGAAGGGAAGCTCCTCTACGTGCTCGAGCGAAACCCCGACGTGTCGTTCGTGCTCGAGCCGGGCACGGCGGGAATCGTGATGCCGGAAGAGCCGCACCGCGTCGAGCCGAGCGGCGCCGTGCGATTTCGAATCGAGCTCTTGCGCTAGCAGCCGCGCATCTCACTGCCGCGGCGAGGCGCCCGTCATTTGCAGCAGTGCCGCCCGAGAAACCCGAGTGCGTCGGCGCCCCGACACGGTCGATTTGGCGAGCTCCTGAGCGCGTGATAGCTTTGCCAAGCGCGGGTTCGCCCGGCGCGATCATGCACTGAAGCACTCCGACCCCGTCCACCACGAGGACGACCGCGTCCTCCGCGAATGACCGCGCACCTTTCCGGTGTGCCCTTTGGGTTTGGAGTGATCATGACCGTGTTGCGATTGCACGGAGTCAGCGTCGCTTGGGCGGCGGCTGCTCCCCTTTTCGATTCTGTGTCCCTCACGCTCGAGCGTGGGTTTTACGGGCTCGTTGGCGCCAACGGCGCGGGGAAGACCACGCTCTTGTCGGTCCTCGCCGGTGAGCACGAACCCTCGGACGGTAGCCTCGCGCTCTCGCCGCGCTCGGCCGTCGTGGCGTTCTGCCGGCAGGTGGTCGATCGCCGTGACGACGACGTCGACACGCTCTCGGCCCGCGAGGATGGTCTCGCCGCCGAGCTTCGCGGGCGTTTGGAGCTCGATCCAGGCGAGCTCGAGCGCTGGGAGACCCTGTCGCCCGGCGAGCGCAAGCGCTGGCAGATCGCGGCCGCGCTCGCGCGCGAGCCCGAGGTGTTGCTCCTCGACGAGCCCACGAATCACCTCGACGCGGGCGCGCGACAGCGCCTGCTGGGCGCGCTCCGGCGGTTTTCGGGGCTCGGGGTGATCGTCTCGCACGATCGCGCGGTGCTCGACGCGCTCACGAGCGCGACGCTGCGCATTCACCAGCGGGCGGTCACGCTCTGGCCCGGGCGCTTCTCGGACGCGAAGGTGCTCTGGGAGCAAGCGCGCGCGCAGCAGCAAGCCGCGCACGACGCCGCGCGGGACCGAGTCCGCGCGGCGGAGGTCCGGCTCGACACCGCCCGGCGTACGCAGGCTGCCGCAGCGAAGAACGTGAGCACCGGCCGGCGTATGAAGGATCGGAACGACAGCGACGCCCGCGGGATCCTCGCGAGCACGAAGGCGTCCTGGGCGGCGTCGAAGGCCGGCCGGGTGACGGCCGCTGTCCGAACGGAGCTCGAGCGCGCGCAGGAGGGGGTGCCGAGCGTCGAGCGCGACGCGACGCTCGGCGGGCGCATTTTCGCGAGCTATGCGCGGGCGCACAACCCGGTGCTCTTTCACGCCGGCGCAGAGGAGCTGCGGCGCGGCGATCATGTCGTGCTCCGCGACGTTCGCGTCACGATCGGCCGCGAGGAGCGCGTGC
Source organism: Polyangiaceae bacterium (assembly GCA_036503835.1). Lineage (GTDB taxonomy): Bacteria > Myxococcota_A > Polyangia > Polyangiales > Polyangiaceae > PMG-095. The sequence goes on from DASXWF010000584.1 coordinate 3,969, forward strand.
GGATCGAGGGCACGAACGGCGCAGGCAAGACCACGCTGCTCGAGGCGCTCGTCGCTTCGCTCGTGCATCCCGAGCGGGTGCTCTACCTGCCCCAGGAGCTCACGCACGACGCCAGGGCAACCGCGCTCGAAGAGCTGCGCGCGCTCGACGCCAAGGAGCGCGGCCGGCTGCTTTCGATCTTCTCCGCCCTCGGCAGCGAGCCGGAGCGCGTCCTTCACGCCGACGCGGCGCACCTCTCCCCTGGTGAAGCACGCAAGCTGGTGCTCGCCCGAGCGCTCTCGCAACAGGTCTGGGCGCTCGTGCTGGATGAGCCCACGAATCACATGGACTTGCCGAGCGTCGAGCGCTTGGAGGCCGCGCTCGAGGAGTACCCGGGCGCGATCGTCCTGGTCACCCACGACGATGCCTTCGCCGAAAAGCTCACGACGCGCTCGCTGCGCGTCGAGTACGGCACCGTCACGTGAGCGAGGTCCCTCCCGCCCGTAGCTCGATCAATGCCGGCCGCAACGTTCCTGGAGGCAGGAGCCATAGCAGTAGTAGTAGACGTCGCTGCCGGACCACGTTGCACATTGAGTCTGGCATTCCGCCCTCTTCTGATCGACGCAGCCGGGTTGCGTCTCTCCCCCGCAGCCCTCTCGGAAGCAGGTCCCCGCGCAGCTTGCGCGTCCGACGGAAGGGACGCAGATGTCACAGCGTTTGAAACAGGCCGCGAGGCCCGTGGGAAAGGTGCAACCGGGAATGGGCCCCGTCACCGCCAGCTCGGGCCGCCAACTCTGATCGTTGCAAGACGCCGGGGCCTGGAACTGCGGCGCGCAGTAACCCCCCATGCAAACGGACATGCAGGAAGCAATGGCCGAGCCGTCGGTGCAGCTCCCTTGGCATTGGCTCAAGCAGATGGGCGCGTAGTAACTGGTGTCGCAAATAGCCTCCGTCGCTTGTCCGATCTCTGCTTCCTGCTCTTCGGAAGTGGTTTCCAAGCTGCAGCCAACGGCAGCGAGCAGCAACGCTCCCAGTGCCACCGTCGAACCCGCTCGCAAAAACTTCATCGTCATCGGTTCTTCCTTCCCTTCGGCCAAACTCTCCGCGCCCCGGCCCGGCAAGCACCGAGCAGAGCTCGACCGTATCGATCCGATGACAACCCCTCGCGGATCACAGAAAGCGCCGGCAGCCGGCGGCGATGGCAACCTACGGCGCGCATTGCCGTCGCCGTCGAAGTCGCCGGTCGCAACCGCGCCGATGCGGTTCGCGCCGCGGTAGCTCGTTTCCGACGCGAAGCTGCCCGTGCCGCTGCCGAGCAGGACGCTCACGCTGTCGCTCGCGAGGGGCCATCCCCGCGTCCACGACGAACGCCCGCAGGTCTCGGCGCACCACTGCTCCAAGCCCGCGCACGAGCGCCAGCTTTGCGTCGTTCCGAACATCCCGTTTCCGAGCTACCTTCTTCAGTTCAAGGGACTACGCCCGCCCTATTTCCAACAAGCATTGCCGATGAGTCTAGACCTCAATCCGCTGCGGAAGACACGGGTGATCCGAGGTCAAGAGCATGAGTCGGTTCGCCCCTGTCTGTCGCTCGTGCTGTACACCGGGCAGCCTCTGTCCAAGCTGGGGCCCGCGGGAGCGGCCGCGTTGCGCATATATCTGGAAGCCATCCCGAAGGACGCCCTGAAATCGTGCGAGATGGGCGACGACACGGGGCCGCTCACCTCACGTCGAATCGCCCGCGACATCAAGCGCCTGGAGAAGCCAGCGAAGAACGACGACTTCTTCGCGCTCGTGTATTCTTCCTCGGAGGAC
>DASXWF010000585.1:0-1535 GCA_036503835.1 Polyangiaceae bacterium
AATGCCGGCCTCGCGCCACTGTCGGCGCAAAGGTCGTCATGCGCCGAAAAATAATCACATGCCTCGCGTTCCTCGCCGGAGCGCTGATTCTCGCCGTCGCCGTTCTCTGCGTTCGCGCCAAGTGGATTCTGGGCAAGAACTACGCGTACGTGGCGCATCCCGAGATCGCCGCTGACCGCTCCGAGTCCGGCGTGAAGCGGGGCGAGATGCTGTTCCAGTCCCTGTGCATCGAGTGTCACGGGGGCGAAGGCGGGCGCGCGACCGGCAAACACCTCGCGGAGGCCCCGGCCTTTCTCGGTGCCTTGTACTCCGCCAATCTCGCCGATCCGGAGCGAGGCGTGCACCGTCGCAGCGACGGCGAGCTCGCGCGCACGCTGCGCACGGGCGTGCTGCCCGACGGCAGCTTTTCGCCGGTGATGGGCGGCTTCACGATCCTCGGCGACGCCGACATCGCCGCGATCCTCGGCTACGTGCGCAGCGGGCCGCCCGAACTCGAACCCGCGGGAGCTCGCCAGCCTGCATCGAAGCTGTCGCTGATGGGAGAGCTCATCATCACGGTCGTGGCCGGCGCCAAGGTCGAGGAAAAGCCGGCCCCAGTTCCCGTGCCGAAGAAAGCTCCGACGGTCGAGTACGGCCGCTACATGGTCCAGGTGTTGGACTGCGTGGGCTGTCACACCGAAGGCTTCAGCTCCTCGAAGATGGAGGAGCCGGGCGCGTTCGCGGGCGGCTTCGAGCTCACCGATCCGACGGGCGCCGCGATCTGGACGAAGAACATCACCCCGGATGACGAGACCGGCATCGGGCGCTGGTCCCTCGACGACTTCGAGCGCGCCGTCACGCGCGGCATCACGCCGCACGGTTACCTCGTGCGCAAACCCATGCCGCTCTTCGCGCGCCTCGATCGCACCGACGTCGAGGCCATCTACCGCTTTCTGCGCGGCGTGCCGAAGGTGCGCCGCCCGAACCAGCCCGGAGGTCACCCGCTGCAAAAGGCGAAGCCGAACGACTCGCCCGCGGAGCTCTTCGTCAACGTCGGCTGCGCCGCCTGCCACGGGGAGAGCGGGCCGTACCGCGACAAGATCCGCGGCGCCGCCGGTAAGTCCGAGGCGGAGATCGCGGCCTGGATCCTCGATCCCCAGGCGCTCAAGCCGGGCTCGAGCATGCCGTCGTTCCAGCACGCGCTCGATCGAGCTCAAGCCGAAGGGCTCGCCAGGTACGTGAAAGTGCTCGTGAACGGAGGCTGAACGCCGTCTTGCGACGCCGGACACGGTTTGACAGCGGGAGGGGCTACGCGCAGAGCGCCGCCCGGCTCGCGACCGTGCAAGTGGGCGAGCTGCGTATCCCTGCGATCGCTGGCCCGGGCGCGCCGAGCGCTGGCCCGAGCGTCGAAGCGAAGTCGGAAACGTGAACTTCGCACGCGTCGGAATTGAGAACTCCGATCCAGCCGGAGCACACCTTTTGTCCGCAAAGGTAGGACGTGCAGCGATTGGACTGCACGAAACGAACGGCGCGATCAGCCTTTCTGGAGTATGGGA
>DASXWF010000586.1:0-1923 GCA_036503835.1 Polyangiaceae bacterium
GCTGAGAGCGATCCGCACGCTTCCGCGCGCGGAGCTCGAGCGGTACCGCCGGGAAGCGATCGCCACGGCCGTGCTCCGCGAGCTCGGTAACCTCGAGAATCCGCTGGTAATCGCGGGCCGACACGTGTCGGCGCTCCGCCACAGCGGCCAACCCTATCGCCTCGCCGACCGCCTGGCTGCGCTGCGCGCCGTCGGGCTCGATGACCTCGAGCGCGCGCAGCGCCGCCTGGCCGCCGCAAAAACCGTGGTGGCGAGTCTCGTGCGCCCTCCGGAGGGCACCCCCCCGATTCCGGGCGGGGAGCTGATCGAGACACCGTGATCCGACGGTCTTTCGTGGTGTGCCTCGTGGCGCTCGGCTGCCGCCAGAGCCTGCCTGACCCCGTCCTGCCGCTCACGCCCACTCCGGACGCGGCGTTCCGCAGCGCGCCCCCGGCGCTCGAGCCGCAGCGCCCGCGGCGTCCGCCGGAGGTGAGCACCACGACGCTCGCCAACGGCGTGACCGTGCTCGTTTCGGAGCAACCGGCCCGCTCGCGCGTGTCACTCGTGTACGCGAATCGCGCGGCGCGCGAAGCGGACGATCCCGGCACGTTCGGCCTCGCCGCGCTCACTGCCCGCGCGCTCGACGAGGGCACTCGCCTCTCCGACGGCCGCGAGCTCGCACACCTCCGCTTCGGTGGAACCAGACCGGCGATTGTCGCCGACCTCTCCGGAACCGTCGTGGCGATCGAGGTGCTCGGCACGGCGCTCGCCCCCGGATTGTCACTGCTCGCCGACTTCGTGAAGAACCCCATCTTCGATCCGGCGGGGATCGACGCGGCACGCGCCGAGCTCGGAGAGCGCGTCTTCGGCCGGTCCTTGATGATCGGCACGCAGCTGCGGCGCGCTGCTTACGAGGCGCTCACGGGCAGGATCGACCCGAGCGGCCGCAACGGAGCGGGCCTCACCGACGCGATGGTGCGGCAGTTTCATCGCGAGCGCTACACCCCCGCCGATAGCGCGCTGGTCATCGCCGGGCCGGTGCGGAGCACAGACGCCGTGGCCGCCGTGGAACGAGCGTTGGGCACGTGGACGGCGCTGCCGCGTGCCGCCGCCGCGCCCGGCGCGCCCGCCGCAAAGCCACGCTGGCACGCCACATCCGTCATTCAGGGGCTGGCCGGCGACGCGAGCCAGGCTCGCTTCTCGCTGGCCATGCCGTGCGTCGGCGTGACCGACGCCGAGAGCGTCAACTTCGACGTCCTGGCCATGATCCTCGCGAACCTCTTCGGTTCGCGAGCGATGAAAGCGCTCCGGCACGAGGAGGGCATCGGGTACGGCATCCACGCCGACTGCGAGCAGCGCCAGGACTACGGCATCTTCTGGGTCGACTTCGACGTCGACACTCTCGCGGCGCTCGAGGCTCTGGAGAAGGTGGTCGCCGAGCTCCAACGCCTGCGCAGCGAGCGCGTGACCGAGCACGAGCTCGCGCTGGCCCGGGCGCGCCTGCTCGGCAGGCTGGAGCCGGCCGTCGGCGGAAGCCACGCGCTCGCCGCGATCTACCTGCTCGGTCTGCCCGCGGACTACTTCGACGCCTATCGGGCCCGGCTCGCGGCGGTCGACGCCGAGTCGCTGCGACGCACCGCGCAGCGTTACTTCGACCGCTCCACGATGGGGATCGCCGTCCACGGCGACCCCCGACTGCTCGCGCCCGAGCTGGTTCGCTTCGGCAAGCAGGAGTGGTCGCGCCTCGAACCGAGCACTCCGCAGTAGCGAAGCGGATCAGCGCCCGCGCCGGACTTGGCCTCGCGCGGGCTTGCGCGGCTCGACGCCCTCGCGCCACGGCGCAGGCCGGCGCCGCTCGGTGTCTTCTCCCCGCGCGGGCTTCCGCGGATCGGTTTGCGGGCGCGGATCGGCTTGCCGGCGCGGATCGGTTTGCCGGCGCGGATC
>DASXWF010000587.1:0-10649 GCA_036503835.1 Polyangiaceae bacterium
GCCGGCCACTCCCGCTCGAGCACCACCCGAAGTAGCGACCAGACAAAACCCAAAAAGAGCAGACCGTGCGCCATCCCCACGACGCGAACGGCCAGCGGCATCCCCGCCCAGTACTTGAGCGGCATCGCGAAGAACAAGAGCACCACGAACGAAAGCCCTTCCAGAAACGCCACCCAACGGAATCGTCGCAGCTCGCTCATGGGCTGACCCTAGCGCGACCGGCGGCCGCGGACCCGCGATCTCACCTGCATCGCCTACAAGAGCTTCCTCGCGGCGTCCTCCTCCGAGACCGGCCCCCCCCCTTTGCGAAATCCTCACCCGAGGTGAGGTGGTCGGAGTCGAGCAGACCGCACGCTCCGACGCCGAGCAGAGTCACCACCCAGAGCCATTCACCATTTGGTGCCCACGATCCATTCAAGACTGTTGATTGGGTGGTGGAGGGCAGAATTCTCACGACAACCCTCAGCGAACCCCGAATAAAACGTCCACCCGCCGTCCGTGGACGGAATCCGGCCACTGCCGATGGAAACGATCCGCGCGGGCTTGCGCCTCGGCCCGACGACCTAAAAGCAAGAGCGCATCGATCGCCACGACTTCCCGCTCTTGAGCAAACGCTCCGCCCGGGAACTTTCGCTCGTGATCGCCCGCGAGGACCAGGGCCTTTCGCGGGTCGCGCTCCAGCACCGCCTGGGCGCGACGGAGCAAAGCGAACTCGTCTTCTCGGTACGGTACGCCTTCATCCGGTGCGGGCGACGACGCGACGTTCTTGGGTGCCGGTGCGGGACGCGCCGGGCTCGAGGCCGAGGCGACAGCGGCGGTTCCTCCTCCGGACGAATCGGCTTCGCCCCTCGGCAAGGGTTTGCCCACCTCGTTCGGGGCGCGAGCGGAGGACCACGGACGCACAATCGGCGCAACTTGGGGAGGCCGATTCAGCCGCTCTTCGAAGTACAGGCCGGCCGAGACCAGCACGCCGGCGGCAGCGCCGATCGCGAAGGTGAGACCCAGGCCGAGCGTCCCTCGAAACACGCGCCTGGACGACCGTGATCGCTGCTGGCCGGCGGACTCGGCGGCGACAAACGCGCGGACCCGACGCTGGAGCCGCTCGAGCTCCGCGGGCGGGGCCTCCTCGTCCGGGGAGCTCCGCAACTCCTCGACGAGCTCGGCGGGCAGCGCGCCGGCGAGCGTGCGAAGGCGCGGAGGATCTTCGGCTTCACTCATGACGGTTCGATGTCCGCGAAAGTCGCGCCGAACGCGAGCGCGACGGCCTTGCGGGCCGCGTACAGGCGAGCGTACGCGGTCTTCAAGGTGCAATCGACGATCTCGGCCACTTCCTTCATGCTGAGTTCCTCGAGCTCGTACAGGACGAAGACGTCCCGCTTGCCGTCATCGAGCTCGGAGAGCACCTGCCGGAGCCGCGCCCGCGTCCTGCCGAGCTCGAGCTGCCTCTGTTGGTCGGCAGGGGCGGCGGCCTCCAGCGGCGGCCCGCCGAGCGTTTCGTAGCGCCGGTGCGCGCGCCTCCGGTAGTCGGCCGCCAACCGCGTGGAGATCCCCGAGATCCAGGCGCGGACCGAAGCTCGCCCGTCGTAGTCCCCGAGTCTTCGGTAAACGATGACGAACACCTCCTGGCAGACGTCGGGAAGATCGGCCGTCGCCACGCCGAGGCGACTGAGGAGCCTCCAAACGAATGGGCTCGACTCAGCGAAGACTTTGTCGAAATCGAGCTTGGGCGGCGGCAAGGACGAAGCGCAGGTCTAACCCCCCTATTGGGACCACGGACGAAGATTTCTAAAGTTCCCAGACCCCCCACCGAGCTCGAAGCCGAAACCTACCGCTTTGCGTGAAAAAGCTCCTCACGTCCCGATCCGCCGCCAAACTCCAACCTGCCCCAGTGTGACGCCTGCGTACCAACTCGTCCGCGTTTTCCGCGCTCCAGCAAGCGCTCGCGGCAGGCCTGGATTTCGCATGGCTACCACTATGGAAGGTAGGAACCGATGACCGATGTGTCAGTGCGAGCTCGAAACGAGAAGGCGCCCGCAACGCACGCGGTGGCGCCAAGAGTCCAGCCGCAACGCGGCGCTCGCCTTCCGCTGGCACTCCTGGCGCCGCTGGCCGCGCTCGCGACGAGCGCCACCGGCTGTCAAGTGGTCGAAGGCATCTTCAAGACCGGATTTTGGTTCGGCGTGATCGCGGTGGTCGCGGTGGTCGCCCTTCTGCTGTTCGGGGTCGGCAAGCTCTTCAGCTAGTGCGCGCAAACGAGACAGCGGTGCCGTCTCTCACTTCCCCGCGCACATGCGTATGAAATGCAACTTGCGTGCATCATGCACTTTTGTTGCATCGAACCGCGGTCGCAGCATCACCCTCCACCCACAGGAGCCGTTTCTGATCGAGCCTCGACACCAGGGGCTCCGCAAAAAACCGCTTCGACCCGTGTCGCTACGCCGCGCTCAACGCTCAGCTCGCGCCTTCGTCGAACGACGAGCGGATGTCCGTGGTCCTGCGGAGCTCGATGCGTTCGGCGCGTCGCGCGCTGGCGCGGAGGACCACGTAGCGAACGCCGTTGCGCTCGATCGCGTCGCCGACGCGCGGGATGCGCCCGACGAGCTCGGCCACGAATCCGGCCATCGTGACGCTCTCGGTGTCTTCGTCGATGCCGAAGAGCTCGAACACCTTGCGCGTCTCGGCGAGACCGCGGCACACGAGCACGTCGTTCGAACGCCGGATGATGCTCTGATCGACCCGGTCGCTCTCGTCCTCGATTTCCCCGACGATCTCCTCGAGCACGTCCTCGAGCGTGATGATGCCCTGCGCCCCGCCGTACTCGTCGACGACCATCGCCAGGTGGCGCCGCTCGTCCTGGAAGGTGCGCAGGAGCCGCTCGAGCGGAGCCCCGGACGGAACGACGAGGATCGGCGTGGCGAGGGACGCGAAGTCGACGTCCTCCTTCTCGCGCAGGAGAAACAGGAAGTCCTTCACGAGCACGATGCCCTTCGAGTTGTCGAGCTCGCCGTTCGACGAGTACGGGAAGCGGCTGTGTCCCGACTGGCGGATCACCTCCAGGTTCTGCTCCAGGCTGCGCTCGCCGGAAATCACCACCACGCGCGCGCGCGGCACCATCACGTCGTAGGCCGTGAGCTCGCGCAGGCGCGCCGCGCCCTCCATCATGTCCGCCAGGCGCGACCCTACGGCGCCCTCGCGCTTGCCGAAAGCGACCAGCAGCCGAATCTCCTCGATCGAGGTGACGGGAATCTCGCCGCCCGGCCGGAGCAGGCGCGCGAACAGGTTCGTGATCCAGAGCAGCGGCTTGAGCGCGAAGACCAGCCACTTCACGAAGTACGCGACCGGCGCGGCGAACTCCTTGGCGAAGGTCACGCCGAGCGTCTTCGGCAGGATCTCCGAGAAGACGAGCACCAAGATCGTGAAGACCAGCGAGAACACCCAGAGCGTGTCCGGGCCGATCACGTCGACGTAGATCGCGCCGGTCACGGACGCGCCCACGGTGTGCGCCACCGTGTGGAACGCGACGATCGCCGCGATCGGCATGTCGATCTCGCGCTTGAAGTCGCGCAGCATCGCCGCCGCGCGCGTCTTTCCGAGGGTCTGGATCTGCGCGTGGGTGATGCTCAGGATCACCGCCTCGGCGATCGAGCAGCAGAAGGACACCCCGAGCGACCACAGCACCATGACGACGAGCGTCGTCATGGGCCGGCCCCGCGTTCCCGCCGGATCGGCGGGCGCACCTCTACCTCACCCTCTCGAGAAAATATCCTCACGCCTTGCGTTGGTTCGCCGCCAGCTGTTGTTGCTGCTGCTGCAGGTACTGGGCGACCGCGCGCGAGCGTTCGATGGCGAACTGCTTGACCTCGCGGTTCGACGAGCCGGCCAGCGCGTTCAGGAGCTTGGTGACCTTGTCGAGCTGGCGCTTCTGGAAGAGCGCCTCGAAATAGTTGTTCGCGAGCCGCACGTCGGTCGTCATCTTCGGCTCGTGCTTGGAGAGCAGGGTGATCACGGCGTCGAGATCGCCCTTCGAGCCGTAGAGCGCCGAGAGCGAGACCAGCGCGAGCGGGTCGTTCTCGTTGCGCTCGACGGCCTTCTTCGCGAAATCGAGGGCGAGATCGTAGCCGGTCTCCTCGCTCGCGTAGAGACCCTGCAGGGCCACGTACGGCGCCGCCGAACGCTTGTTCGGCTCGGCCTCGGCGAGCTCCTCGACCACGCGGATCGCGGCCTCCTCGTTCTCTTGACGGCGCACCTGCGAGTAGAGCGCCGCCCAGGCATCGACCGCGTTCGGCGCGAGCTGGATGGCTTGCTGGATCATGGCGCGCTCGTTTTCGTGGTCGCCCTTGCCCTCGTACACGCGCGCGAGCTGCAGCACCGGCACGGGGTTGTCCTTGAGCAGGTTCTGCGCGCCCTTCAGGGTGGCTTCCGCCTTCTCCCACTTCTTCTGCTGAGCCTCGGCGATGCCGAGCCCGAGCCAGTCCTCGCCGGTACCGCCGAGCGCGACCACCTTGCCCAGCACCTTCTCGGCCTTCTCGAAGCGGCCGTACTTCATGAGCTCCTGCGCGAGCAGGCGACCGCGGTTCAGATCGGTCGAGTCGTCCTTCCAGTGCTTCTCGAGACCGGCGATCAGATCCTCGAGACCGATCGCGATCGGACGCCCCTCGGCGTCCTGCACCTGCACGGCAGGTCCGTTGAAGCCGAGCAGCTTCCACATCTGCTCGAAGTCGAGCGCGAACGGCCCCTTCTTGATCGACTCGAGCAGCTCGTCCGTCGGCTTCGACAGCGGCAACACGATCAGCGCGTTGCCGGGCACGCCGCCCGGAAAGGCACTCACCGGCGCCACGATCGCCGCGCCTCCCTGGAGTTGCAGGTTGGGGGCTCCGGCGGGCGGACTCGGGGGATTTTTCTGGCTCATGGTCGGTTCGGGCATGGGAGTTTTTCCGCGCCGAAGGGCACGCGTCGAAACCCTTGGGGAGCACGGCGTCTAGCAGTGCGCCCGTGGGCCCGCAATAGCGGCCGGGCGCCTTGCGTCTTCTCGGGCCGTCACGCATAAGAGGCCCGCCCTCCATGCCAGGAAACGGAGAAAGTCGCTCCCAGGCGCGTCTTTCGGCGCTCGGCGCGTACGTTCCGGAACGGGTGGTCACGAACGACGAGCTCAGCAGCCGCGTGGACACGAGCGACGCGTGGATCGTCCAGCGCACCGGCATCCGCGAGCGGCGCTACGCGGCCGAGGGCGAGTACACGAGCGACCTCTGCGAGAAGGCGGTGCGCGCGCTCGCTCTGCAACCCGGCGTCCGGCTCGACGACGTCGATCACGTCATCGTCGGGACGACCACGCCGGATCTGGCGCTGCCGAGCGTCGCCTGCATCCTCCAACACCGACTCGGCCTGCCGAGCGCGCGCGCCTTCGATCTCAACGCCACGTGCGCCGGCTTCGTGTACGCGCTCGAGCTCGCCGACGCGCTCGTGAGCTCCGGACGTTCGAACAAGGTCCTGATCTGCGTGGGCGAGACGCTCTCCAAGGTCATCGACTTCGAGGATCGCAGCACCTGCGTGCTCTTCGGCGACGGCGCCGCCGCGGTGCTCGTCGAACGCGATCCGGAGAACCCGAGCTTTCTCGCGCACGCGGGCGGCTCGGACGGCGCGGGCGGACTCCACCTCTATCGCAGCGGGCTCGCCGAGCAGCTGTTCGGGCAAGCGCTGAAAGGCGGCGGGAAGGTCGTGCAGAACGGGCGCGAAGTGTACCGCTGGGCCGTTCAGACCGTGTCGGAGGCGGTGCCACGCCTCGTGGAGCGGAGCGGCCACCGCCTCGACGAGGTGACCTGGTTCGTTCCCCACAGCGCCAATCAGCGCATTCTCGACTCGGTCTGCCAGCGCATCGGCTTTCCCGGAGCAAAGGTGCTGGAGAGCCTCTCCTGTTTCGGCAATACCTCCGCGGCGACCATCCCGCTCGCGCTCGACCGCGCCCGCGCCGCCGGCAAGCTCCGGCGGGGCGACCTGCTCCTCCTCTACGGCTTCGGGGGCGGGCTCGTCCACGGCGGCACGCTTCTGCGCTGGTAGCGCGCACCCGCGGAACACGGCCCCGGCCCCCTGCCCGGCCGGCACCATGGCGACCGGGTGGGGCCGGGCTATATTCATGGGACCGCCATGAGCGCGAGCTACATCATCGCCGGAATCTTGGGGCTGGCTCTCCTGATGGTGGTGCACGAGGCCGGGCACCTCTTCGCGGCACGCGCGTTCGGCATGCGCGTCCTGCGGTTCAGCATCGGCTTCGGCCCGTCGCTCATCAGCCACAAGAGCAAGAAGAGCGAGACCATCTATCAAGTCGCGCTGATCCCGTTCCTCGCCTACGTGCAAATCGCGGGGATGAACCCGTTCGAAGAGGTCGATCCGGACGACAAGACCAGCTACGCGAACGCCTCGCTCGTCGGACGCATCTCGGCGATCGTGGCGGGCCCGCTCGCGAACTACCTGTTCGCGTCCGTGTTCTTCTTCGCGGCCTTCATGATCGGCGGCAAGCCGGTCCCCACGACCAGCGTGCTCGTGATCGACGGTCCGGCCAAGGCGGCCAAGATCCTCGACAACGACACGATCACCAGCATCGACGGCAAGCCGGTCACCGACTGGGACGATCTACGGCGCCGCGTGATGGCCAGCACGAATCGCCCCATCCAGGTCGGAATCACCCGCAAGGGTGAGAAGCTCACGATTCCCGTCCAGCCGATCATCAAGGACGGCAACCCCATGATCGGCGTCTCGCCGGTCTCGAAGCAGGTGCCGGTGACGCTGCGGGAAGCCGCCGTGGATTCGCTGGTTTCTCCGGCGATCGTGGTGGAGCGGCTCGTGGTCGGCCTCTCGCGCATCGTGACGGGCAAGGAAAAGCCGCAGCTCGCGGGGCCGGTCGGCATCGTGAAGGAAACTTCGCGCGCCGCCGAGCGCAGCTGGAGCGACTACCTCGCCTGGCTCGGCGTGCTGAGCGCGTACCTCGGCGGGTTCAATCTGCTTCCGTTCCCCGCGCTCGACGGCGGGCGCCTCGCCTTCCTGAGCTACGAGGCGATCACCCGGCGCCGCCCGAACGCGCAGGTGGAGGCGAAGGTGCATTTCTTCGGGCTCGTCATGCTGCTCGCGCTGATCGCCGTGGTCAGCGTCTTCGACGTGGTCGACATTCGCGGCAACTAGCGGCAACTAGCCGGAGCGCCGCTCGACGATCCGTCCGTCCGCGAGCGTCCAGATTTCGGAGCCGAGCTCGCTCGCCAGCTCGAGCTCGTGCGTGACCATCAGCAGCGTGAGCGGCTCCCCGGAAGCGCCGGCGAGCTCGCCGCGGGCGACGCGGCGCAGGAGATCACGCATCTCCGAGCGCAGGGCCGGATCGAGCGCGCTCGTGGGCTCGTCGAGCAAGAGCACGCGCGCTCCCTGCGCCAGGGCGCGCGCGATCGCGACCCGCTGCTTCTGCCCGCCCGAGAGCTCGTGCGGTTTCGCGTTCCGGCGATCCAGGAGGCCGACGTGCTCGAGCAACGCGCACGCGGTGCGCTCGGCCTCCGCGCGCGGCGAGCGGCGCACGATGCGCGGCGCGAGCGTCACGTTGTCGAGCACGGAGAGGTGCGGGAACAGGTGAAGCTCCTGGAACACCATGCCGACCGCGGCGCGCAGGCGCGCGAGCTCGGGCGTTGCGGTCGCGCTCGGACCGAGCCGGAAACCCGCGATCTCGATCGAGCCGGCGTCGAACGTCGTGAGACCGTTCAGGCAGCGCAACAGGGTCGACTTGCCGGCGCCGGACGCGCCGACGAGCGCGACGATCGCGCCCTCGCGCACGTCCGCGTCGATGTCGCGGAGCACGCTCTGCGCGCCGAGCGTCTTATGCAAGCCGCGGATGCGAATCATGCGCGAGGCTCCGTTCGAGGTAGAGCGAGAGGCGCGCGAGCGGGAAGCTCAACGCGAAGTAGAAGGCCGCGCAGGCAATGCCCGGCACCACCCAATCCCGGAGATCGACCGCCGCGATCGTCATGCGCTTGGTGAGCTCCACCACCGTGATCACGCTGACGAGCGAGGAGTCCTTGAGCAAGGCGACGAAATCGTTGGTCAGCGCCGGCAGCGCGTTGCGGAAGGCCTGCGGCAAGAGCACGTACCGGAGCGCCTGAAAGCGGCCCAGACCGAGCGCGCGCGCCGCCTCGCTCTGACCGACGGGCAGCGAAAGCAGCGCGCCGCGGTGCACCTCGGCCTCGTACGCGGCGTAGTTCAGCCCGAGTCCGAGGATCGCCGCCTCGAACGCGCCGAGCCTCACGATCGGAGCGAGACCGAAGTAGAGCACGTAGAGCTGGAGCAGCACGGGCGTGCCGCGGAAGATCTCCACGTAGGCGCCGGCCAGAAACCGCGCCGGCTTGCCGCCGAAGATGCGCACGATCGCGAGCAAGAGGCCGAACGGCAGCGCAATCGCGAAGGCCGCGATCGAGAGCAGCAGCGTGACGGCCGCGCCGCGCGCGAAGAGCGCCCACTGCGCCGCGTCGAACTTGCGCCGCGCCGGAGCGGGAGCGCCCGCCCCGGGCGCCGAACGCGCCGAGAGCTCTGCCTGACGCGCATCCCACAGCTTCCAGCGTTCGAGGATGCGCCGGAGCTCGCCGTCCGCGATCATCGCCGCGAGCGCCGCACTCAGGGCCCGTGCCAGCTCCGGCTGCTCGCGGCGCACGGCCGCGACGTAGACCCCGCGCGCCACGTCCCCCGGCAAACACGAGATCTCGGGCAGCACGCAGCCGTAGACATCGGCGATGACGTGATCGAGCAGCACCGCGTCGATACGCCCGCTCGCCAGATCGGCGTACGGCTCCTGCTGTCCCTCGTACAGCACGACCTCGAGCGGACGCTGCTGCAACAGATCGTGCGCAACGGTCTGGTTCAGGGTGCCCACGCGCTTGCCGGCGAGCGCGTCGAGCGACGCGTAGGGCGACGGCTTTCGGACCGCGAGCGTCTCGCCGTACACGAAGTACGGAACGGTGAGCAGTACTCGCGCGCGCCGCGCCGGCGTGTCCTCGAGCCCGTTCAGCGCCACGTCGAAATCCCCACGTTCGAGCGCGGGGAGCAGATTCGACCAATCGTTCTGCACGAAGCGCGCCTCGACCCCGAGCCTGTGCGCGAGAGCGTCCGCGATGTCGACCTCGAACCCGCGGATCCGGCCCGGGTTCTTCTCGTCCTCGAACACATAGGGCGCGCCGCCCTGCAGATCGCCTCCCCAACGGAGCTCGCCGTGCTTCTGCACGTCGGCGAGCGCGTCCGCGCGAACGGGTCCGGCAAGGAGTAAGGCGAAGACGCCGAGCAGCGCCGCCAAGGCCCGCGCGAAAGCTCGCATCGGGGAAGACCTTAGCGTAGGCTCGCTAGGGGCGCAGCCCCTAGCCGGCAAGGCCCGTGAGTCTCGGAAGGACAGATCGCGATCGGCGCAAGCAGGAAAACACGCTACACGAAGAAGCCGGCGAGACCGGCGAAGCTCGTTCACGGTGTAGCTCGGACGCAGGGCGCATCAACAAGACTCCGAAGGACGCTGCAGAATGAATCTGGCTCGCCGTTCACTGAAACTTGCCGGATCCATCAACCCGCGACACTTGGTTTGCGGCGCTTTTCTCGCGTGGCTCGCGTCGGGCTGCGCAGCGGACACGGTGCGGCTCGCCGAGGGACCGCGGGAGTACGTCGCCACCGACTACGACACCGTGCTCCGGCACTGGACGCGCACCGGCCAGCTCACGAGCCTGGACGCGACCGACAACGTCCTCACCGTCACCGCCACCTACGAATCATGGGATTTTCGCTGGGCATACGCCGTCCGCTACAGCGAGGACTACCGGCTCACCATCGACCAGCGACACTCCTTGCTCGAGCGCTCCCTCGCCGAAACGCGCGACCACCACCAGTTTTACGTCGCGCTCTACGCCCAGAAGTACAAGTGGAACGACCTGACGGCCGAGCAGCCCGCCTGGATCGTGCGCCTGGTCGACGACGCGGGCACCGAGACCGCCCCCGCGGAGATCCAACCGATCAAACGCCCGGGAGCCATCGAGCTCACCTACTTCCCCTACACGTCGCCCTGGCGCAGCGCCTTTCGCATCTCGTTCCCGCGCGTCCGCGCCGACGGGCGTGCCACCATCCCCACGGACGCCCACTGGTTCGGCCTCCGCTTCGCCGGGCCGCAGGGCAACAAGGAAGTCGTGTGGATGATTGATCGGGGCTGAGGCGAATCGAAAAATTCCCGTGCCCGTGCCCGTGCCCCGGAGGGCCGGTGCACTGGGAATCTTCGCGGGCGTTCGACGGTTCGAACCTGACGTGCCCTTTCGCTGCGTTCTGTCGTCGCTCCTGATCGGCGGATGCGCGCTGCTCGACGGCTCGCTCAACGAACTCTCGTTCGACGCGTCGCGTAAAACGCTCGCCGGCATGCCACCGGGTGGCCAGGTCACGCCTGCCAGCGAATCGACGAGCACCGAAACGGACCCTGCGGGCGAAGCCGAGTCCTCTTTCGCCCCACTCTCCCGAGGCGAGCTCTGGGCGAGGTGGAACGCCTTCCGGGGCGACGAGTACGAGCTCGACTCGGTCGAACGCTGGATGCCGGAGGGCGAGCGCGCCACGTGCGATCGCTCGGCGCTCGTGAGCTATCCGGGAACGACCATCCGCTACCA
>DASXWF010000588.1:0-6839 GCA_036503835.1 Polyangiaceae bacterium
CCTCTCGGGCATGCACGGACGGCCGGGGATGCCCGGGCTCAGTGGTCTACCCGCCGGGTTGCCGAGCGGCCTCGCCCAGCAGCTGGGCGGCAAGCCGCCACAGCCCGCGGCGTCGGCGAAGAAGCGCTGATTCAATCGAGCGCGAGCCCGAAGAACAGCCGCAGCCACGCTTCCAGATCCGGCAGCTCCACGGCCTTGCCCGAGGCAATCAGGAACGAGCGCATGTAGGGGCTGAACCCGTCGCCCGAGAACACGACGATCCCGGGGATCGGCCACGCGGCGATGTCCTGGATCGTGGTCGGGATCTTCTCCTCGGCGGAGCCGGTGACGCTCTGGAACTTGCACTCGAGCCCGAGCCGGCGCCGGCTCGACGGCTCCGTCAGCACGACGTCGATGCGCCGCTCGGCGCCCCAGAGCCGCCGTCCCACCTTGACCTGCCTGCGCGCTTCGAGCCCGAGGCGAAGCGCCAGATCGACGACGACGAGCTCCAAGCCTTCGCCGCTCGTTGCGGCCGTGGCGCCTCCGGACACGCGCCCACTCTACTCCGAGGCGCTCACCATGCCTGGGGAAAAGTTGTGGACCCGTCTTGGCTCGACGGCCCGCCCGGATCTCATTAGCGTGCCCGACCGTCGCGAATGCTGTCCGCGAAGAAATCCCCAGCCCCCGTGGCGCGCCCCTTCTTGAAGTGGGCGGGCGGAAAGCACCAGCTCTTCGAGCAGCTCGGCCGCTTCGTGCCGAAATCGTTCGGGGCTTACTACGAGCCGTTCGTCGGCGGCGGCGCCGTCTTCTTCGCGCTCCGCCACCGGCCGGCGTTCCTCAGCGACGTCAACGAAGAGCTGATGCTCTGCTACCGCGCGATTCGCGACCAAGTCGACGAAGTGATCCGCGCGCTCGACCGTCACACCTACGATCGCAAGCACTTCTACGAGGTTCGGGACCTGGATCCGGAGCACCTGAGCATCCCCGAGCGAGTCGCGCGCACGATCTTCCTGAACAAGACTGCGTTCAACGGCCTCTACCGCGTCAACAGCAAGGGCAAGTTCAACGTCCCCTTCGGGCGGCACCGTGACCCGCTGATCTGCGATCGCGACACGCTGCGAGCCTGCTCGGCGGCGCTCGAGGGCGTGTGGATCGACTCGCTCGACTTCACGGCCGCCACCGCGAGCGCGAAGGCGGGCGACTTCGTCTACTTCGATCCGCCGTACGTCCCGAAGTCCGACACTTCCTATTTCACTTCGTACGTTCCCGGCGGTTTCGGCTGGGACAGCCAGGAAAAGCTCGCCGCGCTCTTCGACACCCTGACCCGCCGCAAGGTGAAGGTCATGCTTTCGAACTCGGACGTGCCCGCGCTGCGGAAGCTCTACGCGAAGCACCGCATCGAGACGGTTACGGCCACCCGGCGCATCAACTCCCGCGTCGAGGCGCGGGGACCGATCGACGAAATCGTGGTCCTGAACTACCAGCCCGGGAAGTAGGGCTTTTCGCCGCGAGCTGACCGCGGCCGGGTTCGCTGATACGCTTACGCTGGTGACACTCTTCGGCCTTTCCGGCGGTCGCCGCGCGCTGACGGCCGCGGTCGTGGGCCTGTTTCTCGCCATTGCTTGCTCGACGCCGACGTACACCTTCGTCGACGATACGGCCCCGCACTGCGAGAACCGCGTGGAGGAGCCCGAGCTCGGCGAAACCGACCTCGACTGCGGCGGGCCCGAGTGCAACGGCTGTACTTACGGGCAGAAGTGCGGCGATACGACCGATTGCGCCGTCGGGCAGTGCCTGCTCGGCTTCTGTCAGGAGCCCGGGTGCGAAAATCACGAGCTCGACGGTGAGGAGACCGCCGTGGATTGCGGCGGCGGCTGCCCGGGCTGTCGCGACGGCCAGCCGTGCCGGGTCTCGACCGACTGCCAAAGCAAGGTGTGCGGGGAAGACGAGCTGTGCGCCAGCGCGAGCTGCGACGACGGCGTGCGCAACGGCGACGAGCTCAGCATCGACTGCGGCGGCGCGTTCTGCGAAGGCGGCTGCGGCATCGGCGACCCCTGCCTGGTGCCGTCGGACTGCGAGAGCGTGGCGTGCGACGCCGAGACCCAGACCTGCGCCTTGAACTGCGCGCGCGGCACCGACGAGTGCGACGGCGATCTCGAGGAGCCCTGCGAAACGAACCTGCTCACCTCCATCAGGAACTGCGGTGAGTGCGGGGAGATGTGCGACCTCGCGCACGCCGAGGCGAGCTGCATCGGCGGTACCTGTCAGATCGAGACCTGCGCGGAGCCCTGGATCCGCTGCAACACGGAGGACGAGGACGGCTGCGAGATCAACTCGAGCGTCGATCCGATGAACTGCGGCGGCTGCGGCATGGTCTGTCCCGACCTGCACGGCGAGCCTTCGTGCGTGAACTCCACCTGCGTGATCGAGTGCGAGGAGGGGTTCGGCGATTGCGACGAGAACCCGCTCACGGGCTGCGAGACCTCGGTCAACGACGTGGAGAACTGCGGGCGCTGCGGCCGGGTGTGCCCCGACGACGAAGGCACGCCCAATTGCCGCGAAGGCGTGTGCGGCGTCACGAGCTGCGCCGACGGCCTCGGCGACTGCAACGCCGACATGACGTGCGAGACGAGCCTCGACACGGATCCGCTGAATTGCGGGCGCTGCGGCAACATTTGCAGCGCCGCCAACGGCAGCGTGGACTGCGTGGACGGGCGCTGCGTCATCACGGCCTGCGAGGACGGCTGGGAGAACTGCGACGACGACGAGCCGGACGGCGGGTTCTCGACCGGCTGCGAGGCGAACGTCACGAGCGACGCGCGAAACTGCGGCGGCTGCGGCACGCGCTGTGACGTGGTCGACAACGGCACGGGCACCTGCCAGGGCGGTTCCTGCGACCTCGCGTGCAACGCGGGTTTTCAGGACTGCGACGGCCGCGTCGACACCGGCTGCGAGGCGAACACCAGGAGCGACCCGGAGTTCTGCGGCGGGTGCGACAACGCCTGTGACATTCCGAACGCGCGCGCCGAATGCGTCGATTCGGAGTGCGGCATCGACGAGTGCCTGGGCGCCTTCGAGAACTGTACTTCGGGGGGAGGCTGCGAGACCGACACCTCGAGCAGCGTTCAGCACTGCGGCGAGTGCGACCACGCTTGCTCGAGGTCGGGCGCGACCGCCGTTTCGTGCAGCGGCGGCCGCTGCGCCGCGCCCACCTGCGACTCCGCCCACCGCAGCTGCGACGGCAACAACGACAACGGCCGCGAGACGGACGTGACCACGACCGCGGCCTGCGGCGCTTGCGGCAACGTCTGCGGGGCGGCCACGCCGAACTGCGTGTTGAGCGGCAGCACGTACAGGTGCCAGGCGCGCATCGCCATCGCGAACGCCCAGCCGTACCCGAACGCGCAGGTTGCCAGCGGCTCGCTCACCTTCAAGGCCACGCCGCACGCGGGCACCAATCGTGTGGTCCTGCTGGCCGTCGCATCCGAGAGCCAGGGCAACGGCCTGACCGGCGCGCGTCCGGACTCGGTCACCTTCGGCGGTCAGGCCATGAGCGCGGGGCCCTCCCAGGTGGGAGCCAACGACACGTGGGGTCCCGACCTGTTCGTCTACTACCTCGCCATCGGCGACGCCGCCGCCGCGCAAGCGCAGGTGGATGTCGTCATCGACGCCACGAGCGCTCCTGCGGCGACCGTCATCGTCGCGCAGCAGCTGCTCTTGACCGGCGCTCGGCAGACCACGCCGCTCACCGGCTCGGCAGGCGGGTTCCTCGGCACCTCCAGCCCCGAGGCGCCGGACCCGTCGGTCATCACCGTCACCGTTCCGGTCGCGGTCAGCGGCTCGGCCATTTACAGCTTCACCTCGGCCTTGTGGATGGACGGCGGAAACTGCACGCCCAACACGCCTTCCAGCAACTGTCCTGCCTGGTCCGTGAGCCCCTCGACGAACCTCACCGTCACGGAGACCCTGGCCATGGCGCCCGTCACCGTCTCGGGCGCGCCCCTTCGCACGTTCGGGATGTTCATCTCCGCGACGTCTCCCAGCTTGCCGGCCGTCGGCGACTACCAGCCGCGCTGGAGCATTCCCTACAGCGGTCGCATGACGCACCTGGCCGTCGCGATCGCGCCCGCTCAGTCGCCCTGAGCGGCGCCCCGCGAATTTTTGACCATTTCCGGCGGCGTTCCGAGCGCTTAGCTACTCCGTTGCACGGAGGGTGAGCTATCTTGGTCGCCGCGATGTCCGACGCCGATGCACCCTTCGCGTCGGGCGACCCGCTGATCGGGAGGGTCGTTCACGACCGGTATCGCATCACGCGCGCCATCGGCAAGGGCGGAATGGGCGTCGTCTACGAGGCCGAGCACCTGCACACGGGCCGCACCGTGGCGCTGAAGGTCCTTTCGGCGCACGCGGCCCTTTCGCCGAGCAGCCTCAAGCGCTTCCAGCAGGAAGCGCGCGCTGCCGCTTCGATCGGCAACTCGCACATCGTCGACGTGCTCGACATGGGGCAGCTCGACGCGGGTTCGCTCTTCATGGTGCTCGAGCACCTCAACGGGATGGACCTCGGCTTTGCGGTGGCGCTCGCGAACCGCTTCCCGCTGGCGCGTGCCGTCGACGTCGTCGCCCAGCTCTGTGACGCGCTTTCGGCCGTCCACGCCGCGGGCATCGTGCACCGGGACCTCAAGCCCGAGAACGTCTTCCTGATTCGGCGTGACGGCCAGCCGGACTTCGTGAAGGTACTCGACTTCGGGATCTGCAAGGTCTCGACCGCGGACGGCGGCCGACTCACCGAGTCCGGCGACACCCTCGGCACGCCGCAGTTCATGGCGCCGGAACAGATCGAGGGCCGGCGCGACATCGATCATCGCACCGACATCTACGCCATCGGACTCATCCTCTACTTCCTGCTCGCCGGCCACACCCCCTTCGACGGCGCCACGCTGCCGAAGCTCCTGCTCCGGATCTGCAACGACCCGATCCCCAGCGTGCGCACCGGCCAGCCCGACCTCCCGTCCGAGCTCGACGCCATCCTGCAGCGGGCGCTGCACAAGAATCCGGAGCATCGCTTCGACTCGTGCGCCGAGCTGAAGGCGGCGCTGCTTTCCCTGGGAAAAACCGGCGAATCCTACACGACGCTGATGAGCGTCGATGCGGCTCGCTACTCCGCGGTGGAGCCGCCGGTGAGCGAGGGGCCGCTCGTCGTTCCCGTCGAACGCCTCGGCTGGTCGTCGCGGGCGGCGCTCGGCGTGGGTTTCGTCATCTTGTTGGTGGGCGGCGTCGTGGCGTTCGCCGGGTCCCAGCATTCCGAGAAGGAGGCGGCGCCCGCGTCCTCCGAGCTCGCGGAGAGCCCGCTCGTCGAGGCAGCGAGTTCGCCTGCCGTTGTTCTCCCGCCGCCTCCGCCCGTCGCTTCGGTCGCGCCGAGCGCGGCGCCTGTCGCGTCCACGCCGAGACGGCCGGCTCGTCCGGCCGCGAGCGAGCAGCCGCCGGCAGCGAGCGCCGTTGCTCCGCCCGCGAGCGCGGCGATTTCACCGGTGACGGCCGGCGCTCCGGCGTCGAGCGGCGTGAGCTCCGGCAGCGGGCAGCCTTCGCCCGCTGCGTCCGCATCTCAGAATCCTCAGCAGCTGCTCCTTCAGCACGGGTTGAAGCGTGACCTCTAGCCACGTGCGCGGCCTGCGGCTCGCGTTCACCTTCGTCTTTGCCGGCACGGCGCTGCTCGCGTTGCTGGCTCGCCCGGTGCGCGCCGATGAGGTCGAAGCGGCGCCGCCGCAAGAGCCTCCGACCGTGGCACCGCCCGCGGCGCCTCCCCCCGCACCGCCCGCGGATCCCCAACTCGCCGAAGCGCGATCGATCGTCGCCGCTGCCGAATCACTCTTCGCGGCCGGACACCTCGAGGCTGCGCTGGCGGAATACACCCGCGCCTACCAGACCCTCGCGAACCATCCGCGGCAGTACTGGGTCTTGCACAACCTCGCGCTCTGCAACGAGCGCCTGTTTCGGTACGACGAGGCGATGCGCCTCTACCAGGAATACCTGCGCCGCGCGCCGTCCGGCGAGCCCGACCGCAAGGTCGTCGAATCCGTCGTGCGCGCGCTTCACTCGCTGCTCGCGACCCTGGTCATTCACAGCTCGACTGCGGCGGACGTCTGGCTCGACGATCGCCGCATCGGCAAGGCGCCGGGGCGCTTCCTGATTCCCGCCGGCCGCCACGTCATCGAGATCCGCGCCCCCCTGTACGAGGCCGAACGGCGAGAAATCGCCCTCCAACCGGGCGGCGGCGAGGCGCTCACGTTCGAGCTTCGCCGGCTCTCGACCTACCAGGGCCCTTCGCGCGCCTACTTCTGGACCGCAGTCGGACTCACCGGAGCGAGCCTCGTCGCGGGCACCACCCTCGGCCTGATGGCTGTCTCTTCGCACGAAGAAGGCCAGGCGCGCGCCGGTGTCTCGCTCGACACCGGCGAAATCGCCGACCGCGCGCGCCACCAGGCCGTCGCCGCGGACGTCTGCTTCGGTGCGGCGGTGCTCTTCGGCGCGACCGCGACCGTTCTCTACTTCGTCACCGACTGGTCCGACACGGGCGAGCGCGCCGTCCCCGAACGCAAAGCCGCCGCGCGGCGAGTCACCCGCCTGGGGCTCGGCGTGCGCGGCGTGCCGGGCGTCACCGTGGCCTCGGAGTTTTGATGCGCGCGCTAGGGGCGGGTAAGGTCGTCGGTTTCGCGTTCCTCGCCGTGTTCCCGAGCTGCAGCCTGCTCGGGCTCGACGATTTCGACCACGCGCCGTGCAGCACGGACGCCGACTGCGCTGCGGCCACCGAGAAGTACCCTCCCGGCGGGCCTTGCGGCGCTTACGTCTGCGCCAGCGGCACC
>DASXWF010000589.1:0-3785 GCA_036503835.1 Polyangiaceae bacterium
CTACTCTAACCCCGCGAAATCACGGCGTTCTTCACCAGACGGCGCGCTTCGGGGAGCGGAGAACTAGCAGCCGGCCGACGAAGTGTCAACGCCGGAACAATTCCGTGCCTTTAACCGGGGCGAGGCAGCACCTACCGGGGCAGGACGATTAGCGGTACGGATTGCGGACATCCAGCTCCTCCTTCTTCTTCTTCGGGAATCGCAGAGGAGCCGGGGCGCGGACCTTCGGCGACACTGGAATCGCCTCGATGCTGAGCGGAGCCTCGCTCGCGCTCGGGGCCGGCGCGGCGCTCGGCTCGGCCACCGGTTCCGGCGCCGGAGTCGGCGGCACGGGAAGCGGCGCGGCGACCGGAGGAGGAGCGGCCGCAGGTGCGGGCACCGGCTGGGCCTGCGAGCGCGCGACCAGGAAGCCGGCACCGGCGGCACCCACGAGCAGGAGTAAGCCGGCCACGACGAGGGGCACGCGCTTCCGCCCCTGTTGCCCGCGGCCTGAAATATCGCTCGTGAGGCTGCCGGAGGCTTCCCCGGGCAACGACACGGCGGCGACCGAAATGCTGGTCGGGGACGAGAGCAGATTCGGGGTGCTCGCGTGACTCGGCTCGCTGCGCGACAGCCAGGCGCGCACGGCCTCGCGCTGCTGCTCGATCTCGTCCCCCATCGTGTCCTTCACGAACTTGGCGACGTCGCGGCTCGCGGCGATACCGTCACGACCGGTGGCCGCCTCCTCGAGCGCGTGCGCGAGCTCGGCGGCGCTCGAGAAGCGCGTGTCGCGGTCGCGATCGAGCGCGCGTGCCACCACCGCCGAGAGCTCGTTGCTCACGTGGGGCGCAACCCGCCGGAGCTCGGGGATCGGCTCGTTCAGCACGCGCGAGAGCGTCGCCGCTTCGTTGTCGGCCTTGAACAGGCGCTTGGAAGCGAACGTCTCCCAGATCAAGACACCGGCGGAAAACACGTCGGCGCGGCGATCGAGCTTGTCGCCCGAAGCCTGCTCCGGCGCCATGTATGCGAGCTTGCCCTTCAGCTGTCCGACGCGCGTCGAGGTCAGGCGGCTCGTGGCGCGCGCGACCCCGAAATCGGTGATGCGCGAGATGCCGTCGATGCCGACCAGGATATTTTGAGGCGATACGTCACGATGCACGAGCTCGAGGTGCTGCCCCTGATCGTCTTTCAGCTCATGGGCGGCGTGGAGACCCTGCAGCGCGTCGAGCACGATGCGCACGGCGATCGGCACCGGCAGCCGCTGATGGTTGCCCGCGGAGCGCGCGAGCAGGCGCGCGAGCGTGTCGCCCTCCACGTACTCCATCACCAGGTAGTACCCGACCGGGCTCGCGCCGACCTCGAGGATCGAGACGACGTTCGGGTGATGAATCCCCGCGGCGAGGCGCGCCTCGTCGAGGAACATCTCCACGAACTCCTTCTCGCCCGCGAGATGCGGGTGCAGGCGCTTCATCGCCACGAAGCGCCGGAAGCCGCCCACGCCGGAAAGGCGCGCGAGGTACACCGTCGCCATGCCGCCCGAGGCGATTTCCCCGACGAGCTCGTAGCGATCGACGTGCTGGCGCCCCGCCCCCGGTTCGAACAATTTCGCCGCCACCATTAGAAACTCCCTCTCGCGCCCACCGAGAAACTCTTCCCCACGTTCACGAGCGGCAGGTTCAGGTACGGCCTGATGTGCGGGCGTCCCCGTGCCTCCGTGCTCGGAGACTTACCCCCCGCCCAGTCGATGGCGAGCGCCCCGATCAAACCGGTCGCGACCGCCATCGCGGAGGTCACGCCGAGCAGCACGTTCGTGCGTGCCTGCTTCGAGCGCCCTTCCTGATAGAGCGGACACTCCTCGTCGCCCTTCGCGCACTCGTTCTGGACGCGCTCCTTGCCGGGATTGTTGATCGTATCGATGCCGCTCCAGGCGGTCACACCGCCCGCCGCGACCGTCGCGCCCGCGCTGATCCAGAACACGATCGGCGACCAGCCATCGCTCTTCACTTCCTCGGGAGGAGGAGGCGGCGGCGGCTCGGGCGGCGGCTCGGGCGGCGGCGCCGCTTCCTCCTGCGGCTCGGGCGCCGGGCCCTCGAAGCTGAGCTCTCCGCTCGCTCCCGCCATGGCCGCGATCGATTTCGACTGGGTTTTGCCGTCGCTGAAGCCGGCTCGCAGCGAGTGATCGCCCGGCGTGAGAAACACGGTGCGTTGCTTGGCCGAGACACCGTGCACGATCTGCGTCCCGTCGGCGAGGTCACACGGCTCGGCGCACGAGACCGTCACCTCGTAGAGCGAGGCGCGCGCCCGCTGCACGATCTCGGGCGCGCTCTTCGAGATGTTGGGATCGTCGGCGTAGCGCTCGAGCGCGAGCGCGGCGAGCGTTCCAGCGCGATCGAGATCGCCCGCGCGATCGCGGGCCTTCATGGCGAGTTCGAGCGCGATCGCGCTCGGCGCGCTCGCGTCGGCGCGCTCGAACTGCTCGGCGGCCTCCGCGAAGTGTTCGGATTTGTAGGCCTCGCGCCCGCGATCGAACGCTTCCGCGGCGGCGCGCAGCTGCGCGGGCGTCGGCTCCGAGTCTTGTGCCCAGGCGCGTTGTGGCGCTGCGCTGATGAACAGCATCAGTACGAGACCCCCGGCAATCCGGGGCCACGCGTGGATAGGCGCGGACACGATCGAGAAAATGTTACCTTGGAACGGCTGCGGGCGCGAGAAGCACCGAGAATGCCGTCCCGGACCGCGCTGTGGTCCGGTGTGGGACAAGCGGGAGCGGTGTAGGTATTGGGCTCAAGGCATCTCGACCAGGAGACGATCGGGGTTCTCGAGGAAACTCACGATTTCCTGCGCGAAAACCGCGCCCACGTCGCCGTCGATCAGCCGGTGGTCGAAGGAGAAGCTCAACATCATCACGTCGCCGACCACGATCTGGTCGCCGCGGACGACCGGGCGCTTCTTGATGGCATGGATGCCCATGATCCCGACCTCGGGGTAGTTGATGATGGGGGGCGCCACGAACCCGCCGAGCTTGCCGAGCGAGCTCACCGTGAAGGTGGAGCCGCCGAGGTCCTCGCGCTGGCTCTTGCCCTCGCGCGCCGCGCCTGCCAGCCGTTCGATCTCGCGTGCGATCTCGACGATGCTGAGGCGGTCGGCGTTGCGGACGACGGGGACGATGAGTCCCGTGTCCGTCGCCATGGCGATGCCGATGTCGTACTGCTTGCGCAGCACGTGCTCCATCGCCTGCTCGTCGACGACCGAGTTCAGCCGCGGGTGGATCTTCAGCGCCGCCACGACCGCCTTCACGATGAACGGCAAGAAGGTGAGCTTCACGCCGGCGCGATCGGCGTGAACCTTCACGCGATCCTTGAGCTCGATGAGCCGGCCGACGTCGCACTCCTCGATGTAGTTGAAGTGCGCGGCCGTGTGCTTCGAGCGCGCCATGTTCTCGAAGATGCGCTTGCGCAGCCCGCGGATCGGCACGCGCTCGTCGTCGGCGCTCGCCGCGGGGCGCGCTGCCGGCGCGGGAGCGGCGGTGGGCGCCGCTGCGGCAGCCGGCGCGGCCTTGGCGCCGTTCGCGAAGCGCTCGACGTCCTCGCGCGTGACGCGGCCCGAGGAGCCCGACGGTTCCACGCTGCGCAGATCCACGCCTAGCTCGCGCGCGAGCTTGCGCGTCGCCGGAGCTGCGAGCGGCTTGTCGTTGAAGAATTCGTTCTGCTTCGGCGGCGGCGGCATCTCCGGACGCGACGGCGGCGCGGCTGCCATTCCGGGCAGGCTCTCGCGGATGTCGCCGACGGCGGACGCGACCGGGCCCCCAG
>DASXWF010000590.1:0-10000 GCA_036503835.1 Polyangiaceae bacterium
GCGAAGGACGGCCGAGCTCCTGCATGGCGTCGAGGTCGACGACGCTCACGTCGTCGGAGAAGCGATTCGCGACGTACCCGAGCAGGCGCCCGTCGGCCGCGAACGCGCCGCGCCGATTGGGAAACGCAGGCGAAGGAGCGAGCTCTTCCTGAGCCGGCCGAGCGTCACCGCAGCCGAACGCCCCGAGCAGACACGCGCTCGCGGCGAGCCGTTCGAGTCGACGACGCGAGCTCACACTCAACCGAACCACACCCCCTGAATGCCCGCAAACCGAAGCGCGAGCACGGGAATGCGCCGGTGAGAGCGAAAAATCGCGCGCCCGAAATCACCACCATCACCATCATATTAGTGTGAATTGCGGTGGGAGTTGGCCGTGCGGCGATACGGATGGCAGCTTCCCTCCGTGCTGGCTCGCTGTCGTCTCCTGTTCGCCTGTGGCGCGCTCGGCTGCGCTCCGCCATCACCTGCAGCACACCCGCCGAAGCACGCTGCCGCGAACAGCGCGCCGGTCGAGCCGGCTCCCGAGCTCACGGCGCTACCGGCCGAGCCCGCGATCTCGGCGGTGGAGCCCGCCGTTCACCACGGCATCCCGTGGTACCGCGATGCGCCCGCGGCCGCGTTCGAGCGCGCTCGCAAGGAGCAGAAGCCGGTCGTCGTCGATCTCTGGGCGCCGTGGTGTCACACGTGTCTGTCCATGCAGGAATACGTGCTGAGATCGGAGAAGCTGCCGGACGCCGCCGCGCACTTCGTGTTTCTGTCGATCGACACGGAACGCGCCGAGAACGCGGAGTTTCTGAAGACGCTGACGCTCTCCGCCTGGCCGACGTTCTACGTGCTCTCGCCCGAAGCGCGCGTGCGCGGCCGCTGGGTGGGAGCGGCATCTCCCGGGCAGTTCGCGAGGTTTCTGGCCGACGCACGCCGAGCGGAGGAGTTGTCGCATGCCGGAGCGGGCGCGTCCGATCCGGCGAGTCTGCTGGTCGCGGCCGACGAGCTTGCCGCGAGCGGCCGTTTCGCCGAGGCCGCTCGCGCGTACGAGCGCGCGCTCGCCGCCGCCCCTCCCGATTGGCCTCGCCGAGCCGACGCGCTGCTCGCCCGCGTGATCGCGCTGAAGAAGGCGCAGCTCGCGGCAGCCTGCGTGGACGCCGCGCTCGCCGAGCGCCCCGACGCGGCACACCCCATCAGCCAGTCGGACTTTTCGGGAACCGTGCTCGACTGCGCCGCCGACCTGGCGTCGGGCGATCGCCGCGTGACGAAGCTGCGCCGGCTGATCGCCGAGCTCCTCGAGCCGCTCTGCGCCCGGGGTCACGCCGAGCTCACGCCCGACGACCGCGGCGACGCGTGCGGCATCCTGATCGAAGCGCGGGAGAGCCTGCGGGACGCGAAGGGCGCGCGCCGGGCGCTGCACACTCGGCTCTCCGTCCTCGAAGCGGCCGCTGCCGGACTGCCCGACGAGCTCGCGTCGATGTACGACTTTGCCAGGAGCGAGACGCTCGTGAAGCTCGGCCGCGGCGCGCTCGCGATCGAGCTCTTGGAGGCTCGCGAACGAGCGCTGCCGCAGAACTACAACCCGCCGCACCAGCTGGCGCGCGTGTATCGCTCGCTCCAGCGCTGGGACGAGGGCCTGCTCGCCATCGATCGCGCCCTCGCGCTCGCCTACGGTCCGCGCAAGGCGGGACTCTACGGCGTGAAGGTCGATCTCCTGCTCGGCAAAGGCCGGCGCACGGAGGCGGCGAACACGCTCGCCGAACAGCTCGCTGTCTACCAATCGCTGCCGGAAGGGCAGAAGCGGCCGGACGCCGAAGCCAAGGTCCGTGCCCGGATCGTGGAGTTTTAGTAGGGCCGGCACCGCTGAACTTGCGCAAGCGCGCGGCGCTAATTGCGCAACGCCAGGCACGATCCTGCGCGACCATCTCGGACGCCGTGACGATTTCGCTGGAATGCTGGCGAAAGCACGGCTGGCACGAAAGCTGCGAAGAAGCTCCCGCAGGAGACACACGCATGCTCAAACAAGCCCTCACCCTCGCTCTCGCCGCCTTCGCCACCGCCTGCGGAGCCGCCTCCCAGCGGCCTGCCCTGACCGCCGACTCGAACGTCTGCCCGAGCGGCAGCGTGCGCGGCGACGCGGAGCTCGAGCGCTACGCTTCCTGCACGCGCGTGAGCGGCGACCTGATCGTCGAGGACGTGACCTCGCTCGGAGCGCTTTCCGAGCTCCGCCGAGTGGACGGCGTGCTGCGCATCCAGGGCACCGATCGACTCTACAGCCTCGAGGGACTCGACAACCTCGAGAACGTGCGCGAGCTCTCGCTCGACAAGAACCGCGCGCTGATCAACGCAGGCGGCCTGAACGGCGTCGCTCGGGTGAACGCCGTCACCATCACCGGCAATCCGCGGCTCACGAAGTCCTTCGGCATCCTCAACGGCTTGCGCGAGCGGCCGTCACGCCTGACGATCACGGCGAACGCGGGCCTCGACGCGGAGGGGCTGCGGACCGTGGCAACCGAGCGGCGCATCGCCGTGCGCTGAAGCCGGGGCAGGCGAACCGACGACGGCTCGCTTCACAGATCGGTGATCTGATAGTCCTTGATCTTGTAGAGCAGCGCGCGATGACTAATCTCGAGGATTTCGGCGGCGCGCGTGCGGTTCCCCTTGGTCTTCTGCAGCGCGCGCCGGATCAAGATTTCCTCGATGATGCGCATGGTCTTCTTGACGCTGAGCTCGCCGCTCGCGAGCTGCATCTGCACCGGATCGCGCGCCTCGCGCACGCGCTCCGGTAGGTCGGCGGCGGTGATCGTATCACCCTCGGTGAGGACCATCGCGCGCTCGATGGTGTTCTCGAGCTCGCGGACGTTGCCCGGCCACGCGTACTCGTAGAGCAGGCGGCGCGCCTCGGTGTCGAGGCCGCGAATGTTCGTACCGAGCCGCGCGTTGTTGCGGGAGAGGAAGTGATCGATGAGCAGCGGGATGTCCTCGCGCCGCTCGCGCAGCGAAGGACAGTGGATGGGCAGCACGTTGAGCCGGTAGAACAGGTCCTCACGGAAGCGCCCCGCCTTGGTCTCGGCCGCCAGATCGCGGTGGGTCGCCGCGATGATGCGCACGTCCACCTGCGTGTCGCGCGTCTCTCCGAGGCGCCGGATCTTCTCGTCCTCCAGCACCCGCAGCAGCTTGACCTGCAACCCGAGCGGGAGCTCGCCGATCTCGTCGAGGAAGAGCGAGCCGTCGTTCGCCTCCTCGAACAGCCCGCGGCGATCCTGAATCGCGTCGGTGAAGGCGCCTTTCTTGTGCCCGAACAGCTCGCTCTCCAGCAGATTTTCAGGGATGGCGCCGCAATTGACCGCGACGAAGGCGCCGCTGCGCTTGCTGCGGCGGTGGATCGCGCGCGCCACGAGCTCCTTGCCCGCGCCGCTCTCGCCGGTCACGAGCACCGTCGTCTTGTATTCCGAGATCTTCGCGATGGTGCGGAAGATGTCCTGCATCTTGCCGCTCTTCGCGAGGATGTCCTCGAAACGGTGCTCCTTCCTGATCTCGTCCCGGAGCGCGCGGTTCTCGCGCCGCAGCGACTCGCGCTCCTCGGCCTTGCGCAGCGCGAGCACGATCTCGTCGGGCTTGAACGGCTTCTGGACGTAGTCGTACGCGCCGGCCTTCATGGCCTCGATCGCCAGGTCCATGTTTCCGTAGGCGCTCATCACGATCACGGTGGCCTCGTTGCCCTTGGCCTTCAGCGTGGCCAGAAGATCGAGGCCGCCCATCTTCGGCATGCGGACGTCGGTGAGCACCACGTCGGGACCGAAGGAGTCCACGAGCGCGAGCGCGTCCTCGCCGGTCGGCACCGCCTCCACTTCGTAGCCGTGGCGCCGCAGCAGGGTGCGCAGCACCAAACGGAGGTTTTCTTCGTCATCGACGACCAGAACGCGGCGCACTGTGAAAAAAATGCTACCCGCCCGACCCCTGGTTCGCAATCATTTCCAGGCCTACTGGCGCGTGAAACGAGCGGGCCCGAGGGCCGAAGTTCCCGAAACCACGGGGATCTGGTACGCGCCTGACATGCTTTGTGGGGTCGATCAACTCTTGAGCGGTCCACTCACGGGCCTCCGGCGCAAGCTGCGGAGCGCGCGGGTAGGCCTCGTTTCGCACGCGGCGAGTATCGATCGCCGCGGCCACCACACGCGCGACGTGCTGGAGGAGCTCGGCGTCTCGCTGCGCATCCTGTTCGCGCCCGAGCACGGCTTCGAGGCCGACGCCCAGGCGGAGGAAGCCGTCGCCACGGAAAGCGCGAACGGCGACGGCCATCCGCGACTCGTGAGCCTGTACGGCAAGACCCGCGAAGACCTCGTGCCGCGGCGCGAGGATCTGGCCGAGATCGATCTCCTGATCGTCGATCTCGCCGACGTGGGCTCCCGTTACTACACGTACGTCTGGACCGCGCTCCTCGCCGCACGAGCCGCGCGCGAGGCCGGCATCCACACGCTGGTGCTCGATCGGCCGAACCCGATTTCCGGCGATCCGGCGAGCGTGGAAGGCGCGCCTCAAGACCCGGGCTTCCTCTCGTTCGTCGGGCTCGAGCCGTTGCCGATCCGGCACGCGCTCACGGTCGGCGAGATCATCGCCCTGTTCTTCGAGCGTGACGGACAGCCCCTCGGGCAGGACGGCGCGCTCTCGGTCGTGCCGGTCGCCGGATGGGAGCGTTACCGCACGGCGCAGGCCTGGGGCCGGCCGTTCGTGATGCCGAGCCCGAACATGCCGACGATCGAAACGGCGCTGGTCTACCCGGGTGGCTGCCTGATCGAAGGCACGAACCTTTCGGAGGGTCGGGGCACGACGGCGCCGTTCCAGCTCGTGGGCGCGCCGTTCCTCGACGGTCAGGCGCTCGCCAAGAGCGTGACCGATTGCGGGCTGCTCGGCGTGCTGGTGCGCCCCGCGACGTTCCGGCCGGCGTTCGAGAAGCACGCGGGACAGCGCTGCCACGGGGTCATGCTGCACGTGACGAGCCCCGAGCTCTTCCGGCCTGTCGAGACGTACCTGACGCTGATCGCGCTCGCGCGCGCCCAGGTCCCCGATCGCTTCGAATTTCGCTCCACTCCGTACGAATTCGAAAGCGCGATTCCCGCCTTCGATCTCTTGACCGGTTCGGCGCGGGCGCGCGAAGCGCTCATGCGCGGCGCCACTCCCGCGGAGCTCGCCGAGCTCGTGCTGCGCGTGGATCCGAGCTACCGCGAACGCGTCGCCGAGGCCGAAGCGCGGCTCGAGCGCGCGAGCGCCTGAGCGCGGCCGTTCAAGCGGACCGAACCGCTTCCTCGACCTCGCGCGGCTCCTTCGGAATGCCGGCGGTCAGCACGTCGGCGCCCGACGCGGTGACGAGCACGTCGTCCTCGATGCGGATCCCGCGCACGTCGGCGTAACGAGCAAGCTCCGTTCGGTCGAGCGCGTCCTCGAGATCCCCCACCTCCTCGGGCCGCTCGAGCAGCCGCGGAATCCGATAAAATCCCGGCTCGATCGTGACGAGCATGCCCTCCACGAGGTCGCGGTCGAGCCTCAGGTAGCGATCGCCGAAGTTCTTGCTGCGCTCGCGCCCGGGAGCGTATCCGGCCACGTCGCCGAGATCTTCCATGTCGTGGACGTCGAGGCCGAGCAGGTGACCGACGCCGTGCGGAAAGAACAAGGCCGCGGCGCCGCGCGCGTAGAGTTCGTCGAGATCGCCGCGGTAGATGCCGAGCGCGATCAGCCCCTCGAGCAGCGTCTTGCCGGCCAGGCGGTGCACGTCGCGGTAGCGCACGCCGGGCTTCACGGCGGCGATCGCGGCGCGCTGGGTGGCGAGCACCAGCTCGTACAGGGTGCGCTGCGAGCCGGAGAAGCGACCGCTCGCGGGCCACGTGCGCGTGACGTCGCTCGCCCAGCCCTCGGGCGTCTCGGCGCCCACGTCCGCGAGCACGAGATCGGCGGCGCCGATCTCGCGGTGGTGCCGCTCGTCGTGGAGCACCTCGCCCTCGACGGTGACGATCGGCAGGTAGGCGTGACAGCAACCCGCTCCCGTGATCTCGGCCTCCATCGCGCCGACGACGGCCGCCTCGCGCAGCCCCGGCCGGGTCGCTCGCATGCCCGCGCGATGGGCGCGCTCCGTCACGCGGCCCGCCTGGCGGACCTGCGCGATCGCCGCGGCATCGTGCACGAGCCGGAGCTCGATCATGTGCTCGGCGAGCGTGCGATCCAGACCCTGGAGCTCGGGGCCGGAACCGGGATCCACGTCACGTCCGGTGAGCTCGCCCTGCCACAGCGCGGTCTCGAAGTCAGCGGCGGGCAGGGTGGCGGTCGGCTCGGAGAGCGCGAGCTCGGTGATCGGGCGCACCTCGATCTGGAGGTCCTGCGCCAGGCTCTCGAGCGAAGCCTGGGGCCCGCTCCAGAGCGCTTCCTCGGGATCCGGCAGCGGCGCGTACAGCGTCGCACCGCCCGGACGAACGAGCAGCGCGGCCCCCTCGAGCGGCCGGCCGACGAAGTAGAGAAAATGACTCTCCGCGCGATACGGGAAGCGGTTCGCGGCGTAGTTGCGCGGCCGCGGGATACCGGACACGAACAGCGCGGGCGATTCGAGCCGCGCGGCCAGGCGCCCGCGGCGCGCCGCGAACGCAGAAGGAGGAGTCGATTCCGGCCACATGGAAAATGGATGAGGTTGCGATCCGAAGGCCGATTTGGCCCGTACCGACGAGAACCAGCCGGAAGCTGGCGGTGCGGATAGGCTAGCAGATAGACTGCCGCGCCGAGGTCGCTGGAAACCGTTTGGGCGGAACGCCGTAGGACTGCGGCGCTCGGCCCACGCCCGGCGTCTGCTCTGTCACACGGAAGGAAACGGACCATATGGCTTTCAATCTCTCGAAAACGCTCTCCAGCGCGGCGGCAACGGGTCTCATGCTCGGCGCCATCACCGCCTGCGGCGGCAGCGCGCCCCCGCCCGAGGCTCCGGACGCAGCTACGGCTGCCGACGCAC
Source organism: Polyangiaceae bacterium (assembly GCA_036503835.1). Classification (GTDB taxonomy): domain Bacteria; phylum Myxococcota_A; class Polyangia; order Polyangiales; family Polyangiaceae; genus PMG-095. Next base: position 6,977 of record DASXWF010000590.1, read on the forward strand.
CCGCGGCAGCAGCCGACGCGCCCGCGGCCACCGCCGACGCTGCTCCCGCCGCGGCGGAAGCCAAGGCGTGCTGCAAGGGTCAGAACACCTGCAAGGACAAGGGCGGCTGCAAGGCCGACGGCACCTGCGCCAGCAAGAACGACTGTTCCGGCAAGGGCGGCTGCAACGCGAACTGTCCGAAGTGAGTCGGTGCCGGCGAAGCGGCCGCGCAGCGCCCGGTGCTGCGGCGGCCGCTTTTCGGCCCACCCCGAGACTGCTCGACTCGAGATCGAGCGCATGAGCCAACGATGACCCGACCGCGCCTCGGCTTACCCGACCTCGGTGTCGGCTTCGGCCTGCGCGTCCCGCACTACCGGCGCCTCTTCGCCGAGCGGCCGCGCGTCGATTTCTTCGAGATCATCAGCGAAAACTTCATGCTGGGGGGCGGCAAGCCGCGCTTTCACCTGGAGCGCGCGCTCGAGACGTATCCGATCGTGCAGCACGGCGTGTCGCTCGGGATCGGCGGTCCCGAAGCGCCCGACCGGCGCTACCTCGAGCTCTTGCGCGCGCTCGTGAAGCGCACGAAGACGCCGTGGGTGAGCGACCATTTTTGCTGGTGCGGCGCCGGCAACGCGCACCTCCACGACCTTCTGCCGCTGCGCTTCACGAACGAGCTCGTGCGCACCATCGCGGAGCGCGCCCGCATGGTGCAGGATTTTCTGGAGACGCCCTTCGCGCTCGAGAACACCTCGACGTACCTGGCCTACCGTGGCAGCGAGCTCCCCGAGTGGGAGTTCATCGCCGAAGTGGCCGAGCGCGCGAACGTCGGGCTGCTCTTCGACGTGAACAACGTGTTCGTCACGTCCTACAACCACGGCCTCGATCCGATCGAGTTCGTGAAGAGCGTCCCGCACGAACGCATCGTGCAGATCCATCTGGCGGGTCACACGAATTGCGGAACGCACATCATCGACACGCACGAGGGCCACGTGAGCGAGCCCGTCTGGGACCTGTACCGGCTCACGATCGAGAAGGCGGGGCCGGTCTCGACGCTGATCGAATGGGACGACGCCATTCCCGAGCTCGAGGTGCTGCTCGCGGAGGGCGAACGCGCGAGAGGCGAGCGCGATCGTGCGCTCGCGGCGCGCTCGACCGGGGCGTCGACGCTGGATGCGGCGGCTCTCGACGCGATTCGCGCCGCCGCGCTGGCGCGCGCGAAGCCCGTGCCGGCGAGCCACGGCTGGAAGCAGGGCGGACCGCGCGAGAGCGCCGCTCGGGAAATACCGGCTTGAGCCTCGAAGCCGAGCTCCAGCGGCGGTTCGCAGGGTTCATGCGGCGCCGGCGCGACCTCACCCAAGACGAGGAGGCGCGCCGCTTCGCCGACGAGCACGTCGCCGGAAATCCGCGGCTCGCCCCGGTGGAGCAGCTCGAGATCTATCGCGAGCAGTTCTGGCTCCGGCACACGGCGGCGCTCGTCGAGGACTTCCCCGGAGTCGGAGGAATCCTCGGACAGGAGCGCTGGGATCGTCTGGTGTGGGCCTACCTCGAGCACGAGGCGGAGCTGTCGTTCACGCTGCGCGATCTCGGGGCGCGCCTACCGGAGTTCATCGAGCGGCAAGACTGGATCGAGGAGCGCGAGCTCGTGTTCGACATGGCGCGCTACGAGTGGGCCCACGTCGAGGTGTTCGACGCGCCCGACGTCCCGCGCCTCGATCCCCGGAAGTTGGCCGAGGTCCCCGCCGACGCCTGGGACGCGGCGGGGCTCGTGCTCGATCCGGCGTTGCGCCTGCTGCGGGCCGGCTACCCGCTGATCGAGCTCCGGCGCGCGCTCGTCGCCGCGCGCGACGAGCCGGCGTCGAGGAGCCCGGCGCTCCCGGGGCGCGCAGCCGCGCTCTTCGCCCTGCACCGCCGCGAGCGGGTGATCGTCGCCGAAACGCTGGGAGCCGCGGAGTTCGCGCTGCTCGAGGCGTGCGCGGCCGGTGCGCCGCTCGGCCGCGCCTGTGAAATCGCGGCCCGCGCCGGCGGACTCGAGCTCGAGGCGCTCGGCGGAATGCTCGAAGGCTGGTTCGGCGTCTGGGCCGCGCGCGGGTACGTCGTGGACGTCAGCGCGGCTTAGCGCCCGCCGGTCCGTGCTCGAGATATTCGAGGTAATGGAGCAGCCCCGTGCCGGCATGCTGCGGGTTGTCGATGCGCACCTTCCAGTTGATGGGGCTCGTCGGGAAGCCGCCCTGCATCTGACCGGGGTTCGCCATGACGTGCCGGAGCCCGGGCAAGAACTGGTGCCGCATGAGGTACACGAACGTCTTGCGCATGCCGTCCTCGAGCGCCTCGATTTCGCGCTCGGAGATGCCGGCGCGCCGAGCGGCCTTCAGCGTCGAGACCGCCGCCTCCATGCGGCTCGACGAGCCGCCGAGACTCGGCGGCACGAAGGGTCCGCCGCTCGTCGCGCCTTCGTACTCGGGGCTCGCGTAGCGCCCGCTGATCGCGAGATTGCGGATCGACTCTTGCCAGTCCAGACAGAAGCGCAACGCTTTCGGGTTCGGCGCGCGATCCCAGAGGTCGCCCATCGCGTGGCACGTCCAGTGCTCCGCGCCCCACAGGTAGCGCCAGGCGACGTACCAGATCGGCCGCTCGACGAGCACGGCGAGCGCCTTCTTCGCCGCGTCGAGATCGCGCGCGTCGCCCGTCACGCGCGCGGCGCGCGAGAGCGCGAACGACGCCTCCCCCGTGTAGTAGAGCACCTGCTGATCGATCGGCTTTTTGGCGCGCCGATCGTAAAAGTGCATGAACTCGCCGTCCGGCCGCTGCTGGCTGCGCAAGAACGCGCAAAGGTCGAGGATCGGCTGCCGGAGCTCGGGCAAGAGGCCGCCCTCGTAGAGCTCGACGAACGCGAGCAACGCGAGCGCGGCAGAGCCGAGATCCGCGCGCTCGCCCTCCGCGATGCAACGGTGCTCGCCGCAGTCGACCATCGCGTAGCCGGCGAGCCGCCGCGCAGCTCGCTGCGCGGCGCGCTGCATGCCGGTGTCCTTGCTGTAGATGGCGATG
>DASXWF010000591.1:0-12288 GCA_036503835.1 Polyangiaceae bacterium
CGCGGGAGAAACCCCATCGGCCCATCCCTATCACTCCACCCGGGGCCGAGGAATAGTCGTTTCTTTTTTTACCAGAACCGATAGCCGTTGCTGCGCCAGGACACGTCGAGCTCGGCGCAGATTTCCCGCAGAACGTCCGGCTGGTGCAGGTACGTGCGCAGCCGCGCGATCCGATCGCCCGCGATGTCGACCCGCGTGATGGCGCGAACCGCGGCGCCGTGATCGTGCGAGAACCAGCCGAGCAGCAGCGGCTCGCCGCGGTGCGATCGCAGCTCGAGCCGCGGCGGCTCCGGCGAGAGCCCACCGCGGTGCTCGCGCGGTATGCCGCTGCGGTCGCCCGCCGGGTTGCCGAACAGCACGCCCGAAAGCGAGCGGCTGCGCGCAGTCTCGGCTCCGTACTCGACGTGCAGCCCCGGGAACTCGACGCTCGCCGTGTCGAGCAAGAGCGCGGTCAGCCGATCGAGGTCGCGGGCGTTGAAGGCGGTAACGAAAGCATCGAGCACGGCCGGAACCGGTGCGTGCCCCTGCTCGACCGGCAGCTCGACCAGCTTGCCGCGTCCGCGATGAAGCGCAGCTTTCACGGCTCCGGTCGTGGTCGCGAGAGTCTCGGCCACCTCGTCCAGACTGAGATCGAAGACGTCCTTCAGTACGACGGCGGCCCGTTCCTGCGGCGCGAGCGTCCCGATCAGGGTACCGGCTGCCTCCCGCGTTTCGCGTGGTTCCGCGAACGCAGCCTCCGCTCGGTCCGGCTCTTCCAGGTCACGCGGCCGGCGAACCCGATTCAGCCAGAGATTCGAGGCCACGCGAAACAGCCAGGCGCGCGGATTCTCGATGGTCTGGCTGACGCAACCGAGCGTCACGAACGCCCGCGCGAGCGCGTCCTGAACCAGATCCTCCGCGTCCCACGGACTCTGCGCGAGGTAGCGGCAGTAGCGGTAAAGCTCGGGCCGCAGCGGCTCCACCTCCTCGAGGAAGCGGCGCCAGGGTCCGGTGACGGATTCGGTGAGAGGAGACGAGAACACGGGTGCTTGGCTCATACGATGGAGACACGCGAGGGGGCCGAAAGGATACGAGTCCGCCGACTCCGCGGCATCGACGAGGGCTCCGAAGGCCATCGAAAGCGGCGGTGGCTGCAACAAGAATGCACTGCATGCATGTCGCAGGAAAGACGCATGCCTGGCGCGTCAGCCAGCGTTCGGACCACCGCCCTTCGGTTTCTGATTTCAGTGGAGACGAAACGCACCGCCGCGGCTCGGTGGATCGGCACACCTCGCACCGCCCCGCGCGCAGACCCGAGGAGAAGTAGCGTATAAACGCTGAGCAGCATGGCGGCGAAGAAGAGTCAGCGGGGCGCGAAGGGCACCCGGTTTCCCCGGGCACGCAAAGACGCCGGACGCGACGACGATGGCTGACGGTGGACGATGTCGCCCTCCTCTGACCCTGCCACTCTCGACGCCCAGTCCGTCCTGTCACTCCTCGAGGCGATCGCCCGCGGTGACGAACTGCTGCGAACGGCGCACGACCCGCAAGCGCTCTTCACGGGTGAGTTAGCCTACGTATCCAGCGGTGGCTGGCGACTGATGGTATTCGTCGACTGCAACTCCTACGGCGGTTTCGGGCGCGTCGATGCGCCCGACGGCCGCAGCATTGCCGGCCAGTCGCTCGAAGCGCTGGACCTGCTCATCGACGGGGCCTTCGCCCGACATACCGAGCTCGAATGGGTCGGGTTCGGGCTCGGCGGCTACCACGACCACCGCTGCCGCGAATGCGGCGCGTCAGGACTCCGCGACGGCGCGCAGCTGCCGCTGTGCGGAGGGCGCGAATGCACGAAGCTTCGCTTCCCGCCGCGCAGGTCGAGGCTCAAGCTCGGAAGCAGCGGGTAGCCGCCCGGAAAGGTGCAAAGCCGGGGGACGCCGAGGCCCCGTCGTGCGAACGGGGCCTCGGCGCGGCGCGGCGCTTCAGTACGTGACGGTCGTGGCGGTCACGCTCGCGAAGGTTCCACTTCCAGGTGTTGCGCGGGTCGCGCACGGACGTATGACAGTCAGCCGGCGGGGCGTCAAACCCGGAGACACGGTCACTGGAAGAGAAAACCGTACGGCGGGTTGACGCGCGAGCCGGACCACTCGATCCCGTGGTTCGTTCGTGACCCGCCGCTCGCGCCGCGTCCGCTACGTGGAACGCCTCCGCACAAGTCTCGACGATCACTCGACTGGCCTCCCGCCTCTGGAGGAAGCGGGGCAGCTCCGCCGTCCGAACGCGCAGTTCCTGAACGATCTCCCCAAGTGAGTCGCGCACACAAACTTGCGATTGAACCGGCCCAAATCGATAGCAACATATTGCACGGCTGGTCTCCTCTCGTTTGCGCCTCGAGCGCGTTGTTCTGGAAGCGTGAGTTTTCACGACTTCGTCGCGAAGGAGACCAGCCGCATCGACGCCCGCCTCAGGACCGCGACTTTCGCCGATCCGTTCAGGGCTCGAACCGATTGGCGAGGCGTCGGCGGTCCTTGGGCGCGTCACCTCATCCCATCTTTGCCTGCTCATGTGATCGGACCGGTCGTAAATGACGACAGCCGCGGCCATCAGCTCCTGGCGGCCGGTGGCGATCGCCAGCGACGAGTCGCCCGCGCGTCAACCAGGGACGGGTCGCGCGGGACGAGTCGCTCGCGGGACGGCTCTTCGTCGTCGGTGGCGAAGGAAACTCGGCGGCGTGCTCTTCTTCGAGTGACCCGATGATAGGGTCGAACGGCACGGCCTGCCGGCTGCGTGCTCCGACCCATGCCGCGTCTCCTGGAAATCGCAGCCGCGTTGTCGGTCGGGACCGATCTCGGCAATGGGCGCCCGCCGGGAACGGCCATGCGGGTGACGCGCCGCGCGCTTCGCATTGCGGCTTGCCAGCCTGAACGGCTCGATGCGAGGGTGGTGCTCTGGGCGGGGCTCTTGCGCTTCGCGGGCTGCGTGAGTACCTCGGTGGAGGAGGCGAGCTTCGGGGGAGACGATCTGGCGCTCCGTTCCGCGCTCCTCACTGCGGACCTTTCCGACCCGAACGATCTCTTCCGCCACCTCGGGTCGGGCCGGTACGTTGCGGCAGGCTCGGGACCGATCGATCTCGCGGGCTTCGCCGCTCGCGGCCCGGAGATCGCTCCGCGCGTGCTCGCCGCCCATTGCGAAGTCGCCGTATCGCTGGCGCGGCGCCTCGGGCTCGACGACGAGGTGCTCTCCGCGATCGGGGCGTATCACGAGCGCTTCGACGGCGGCGGCCCCCGTGGTCTCGTTGCGGAGGCGGTGCCGCTCGCGACGCGAGTGCTCGCCGTGGCTCAGGGAACGGAGCTCCATGCCGACCACTCCGCCGGCGAGCGCCGCGCTCTGCTCGAGGCGCGCGCGGGCCGCTCGTACGATCCACGGCTCGTGGAGGTCGCCCTCGCGGACGACGCGCCGATCGACGCCTCGCCGTGGCCGGAGCTCGAGGCTGCGGAGGGCGACGCTCCACGGATGGTGGACGACGACGAGATCCCCGAGCTGTTGCGCGTCCTGGGAGATTGGGCCGATCTCAAGTCGCCGTACTTCCTCGGCCACTCGCGCGCCGTGGCACGAACCGCTGCCACCGTCGCCCGGGCCGAGGGCGAAGACGCTCGTCTGCTCTCCGTCGCGGCGACCGTTCACGACATCGGCCGCGTGGGCGTACCGAACGGTGTTTGGGATCGACCTGGAGCGCTCGACGCCGACCAGCGCGCCCGCGCGCAAACGCACGTCGCCGTGGCAGGGACGATCCTGTCCCGCATCCAGCAGCTCGAGCCGGTACGCCGGCTCGTGGCTGCGCACCACGAGCGGCTCGACGGCAGCGGCTACCCTTCCGCGCTGGACGCGAACGCTCTCTCACGGCCGGCACGCCTGCTCGCGGCCGCCGACGTTTGGGTATCGCTCCGCCAGCCTCGCCCGCACCGGCTGGCGCTCTCGACGGAGGCCGCGGCGCGGGTTCTGAAGGAGGAGGTGACCGCGGGACGCCTGGATGCTCGAGCGGTCGCCGCGGTGCTCGATGCCGCCGGACTCGCCACGGCTCCGCCCGCGCTCCCGAACGGGCTCAGCGAGCGAGAAGCCGAGGTGCTCGCCTGGGTGGCCCGCGGCCTCACCAACAAGGAGGTGGGCGCGAAGCTCCGCCTGTCGCCGCGAACGGTTCAGCAACACACCTTGCGCATCTACCGCAAGCTCGGAGTCACCACGCGCGCGGCAGCAGCGCTCTTCGCCGCCGAACACGACCTCGTCGACTGACGCGGCGTTGAGCCATTTGGCCTAACGCCGCTGGATGGCGGGCCGTGTAGCGTGGACTCGATGGACAGCGACATGAACCACCTCATCGCCACCGTACGGACGATCTATCAAGCCTTCGGACGCGGAGACGTCCCTACAATTCTCGAGCTACTGCACCCGGACGTCGAATGGGAGCACGACGCGATCGACCACGGCATCCCCTGGCTCCGGCCGGGGCGAGGTCGTGACCACGTCGCGGCCTTCCTCGGCGAGGTGAGCAAGCTGGAGTTTCACGCTTTCGCGCCGGAAGCCTTTCTCACGGACGAGAGCCGCGTCGCGGTGTTCGTTCGGCACGAAGTCACGAACCCGGCGACGGGCAAGCGCTTCGCGGGCGTCGAGATTCATTACTGGACGTTCGACGAGACGGGACGCGTCTCGCGCATGAAGCACTTCGCCGACACTGCTCAGCACAAAGACGCGGCCACGCGCTGATCGACACGCGCAAGAATCAATCCCCAGGCACCTGGGGGAAGGCGGCTCGCACTGGGGTCCGCAGACCTGGAGCGGCATGCACGCGCGCCGCCAGCGGCCGGCCCGCGTGGAGGCGGCGCTCTCGGAGGCGTTCCCGGAGCTTCACAGGATACGGGCGCTCACTTTGAGCGGCCAGGATCCCGCACCGCTTCGTATTTACTCCATGGCTAGCCAGCCGAAGGCGAGCCGAGCCTGTGCCCTAGGTGGGAACGCATGAAGACACTCGTTCATTCTTCGATCGTATTGCTCGGGCTGCTCGCTCTCAACGGCGGGTGCGGCGCCGCCGAAGATCTGGGCGACCCTTCCGTCGAGTCGGCGGCTGGCGACGCGCTGCCCCTGGCCCGGGGGGCGCGCGGGCCGCTCGTGCGGCAGGTCCACGAGTACCTCGCGGCGTTCGGATACTTCCCGAATCGGGCACTCAGCGAAGAGTTCCCCGGCTTCCGTCCGATCGTAGCCACGAGCCCGGCCGCGCCGGACGTGTTCGACGCGAGCACGGAAGCGGCCGTCCGAAAATTTCAGGCGAATTTCGGTCTCCCGGTCGACGGACGGCTCACGGAACAGGCACTCCAGTTGATGGACGGGCCTCGCTGCGGCACCCCCGATACGGACCTCGAGGCGCCCGAGCTCACGAACAAGTGGGCGCTGAACACGGGGCGCTGGACCAAGACCAACATTCAGTACCGCTTCGATGCTCCGAACGAAGCCTTGCCGGGGCTCAGCCTGGCCGCCACGAAAGACAACATTCGCGCATCGTTCGCTGCCTGGGAAGCCGTGACGAACCTCTCCTTCAGTGAAGTGACGTCCGGGAGCGATATCGTCATCCGCTACACCGACATCGGGACCGAGGGTGCACTGGGCGTCGGCGGAGCACCTCCCGGCGTGATCTTCCTGCTCGAAAACGACCCAAGCGAGGTCAATTGGAGCGCCACGCTGCTCAAGAACGTCGCCATTCACGAGATCGGACACGTTCTCGGACTCGCGCACTCCTCGATCGGCAACGGAAACAGCCAGTCCGCCGTCATGTGGCCGGCGACCACCGGGCGCACCACGCTCGACGAGGACGACATCATCGCCGCAAACTCCATCTACAACGATTGGGAGCAGTTGCCGGGAGGCGCGACCGACGTTGGCGCAAACACGATGGCCGGAGTCGGAGTCGACAGCGACGCGCTCTGGAAGCTCGGCGACACGCTCTTTTCGGACGGCTACGACGCTTACGAATGGACGGGCGTCTGGACGCTGCGGTCCGGCGTGCGCGGCGTGCGCATCGACGTGGACAACAAGGGCAGAGCGTGGCTGATCGGGGGCAACGGTCTCATCTACCGCTGGAACGGCTCGAGCTTCGGCGAAGTCCCCGGCGGCGGCATCGGGACCGACATCGGCATCGGGTCGAACGGCGACGTCTTCGTCATCGGCACCGACGGAAACGCCTGGAAGCTCGCGAGCAGCGGCTCCGGCTGGATCACGACCGGTGGTCCCGGCAACGGCGTCGCGATCGACGTCGATCGCAACGGCGTGCCTTGGGTCGTCAAGAGCAACAAGCAGCTGATGTCTCGTACCGCGCCTGACGGCAGCTGGCTCTCGGAGGGCGTGGCCGTGGACATCGGTATGGGCGGCAACGCCGACGTGTTCGGTGACTCGACCGCCTATCGCTGGCTGATCGACTCGACGACGAACATGCCCAGGGTGGAGAATATCCAGCCGCTGTTTCAGGGCTGTGGCGGCAGTTGCTCGGCGCCGCGACGCGACGGCTGGGTCCAGGTCAACGGCGCCGCGACGCGCATTGCGGTGGGTCGCAAAGGTAGAGCGTACATCGTCGATGGCTCCGGCAAGATCTACAGGCGCCGCGAGATGCCGTGAGCTTCCGAGCGCTGGTCGGTAGCACGGCGCTGATCGTTTCGACCCCCGCGTGCAACGCGCTCCCGAGCCCCGGCGCACGCGTCGAGGCGGAGCGCGCCAGCGTGATCTACGACACCGACGACCGCCTGGAGGTGTTCGAATTGTCCGACTCCCCGGCTTCCCGCCTCGCCGCGCGCACCGCGGCACTCGGGAGGCGGGAGCATCTGCGCTTCGACGGAGCGCACGGCGTGAGCGTCGAAGCACCGAGCTGGACGGACTCGGTTGGCCTTTGTCCGGACGAGCGCTTCTCGAACCAACCTTCGTTCGCCCTCTGCACCGGGCTATTGGTCGGTCGTGATCTCGTCGTAACGGCGGCGCATTGCCTGGCAACCGGCTTGGAACCCTCGGAGCTCGTCCTGGTCGAAGGCTTTCGATACGAGTCCAGGGACGAGCTTGCCGGAATCGGTCGCGATCAGGTCCACGAGATCCTCGAAGTCGTCGCGGTAAAACCGCACGTCGACATTGCCTGGTTGCGCATCTCCAATCCCCTCGAAGAGCCCGTGCCCTGGAATGCCCTGCAAGCCTTGCCGGACATCGACCTGCCCGTCCTCGGCATCAATCATGGAGGCGGCATCCCCGCGAAGGTCGACGCTGGCGGCCACGTCCTCGAGGTCGAGGAGGGCAGCGTGTTCGTCGACCTGGACGCTTTCGGCGGCGCGTCGGGCGGGCCGGTGTTCTCGTGGACCGGCGCGCTGGTCGGCATCCTCACCGCGGGCCTGACAGACTACGAACTCTCCGAACGGGGCTGCCTCACCTACACCCACACGAGTGCAATACCAGGACTCAACGGCGAGCTCGCCACCGGAGCGGACGCCGCCGGCGCCGTTCTGTGCGAGCGCGTCCCCGACGCGCCGCCGTGCTCGAATACGGTCGAATCGGGGCCCGCCATGGAACCGGGCTGTAGCCTGTCTCGTCGTCACGGCGACGAATCGTGGCTGCTGTTCGCGGCAGGCGCGTTGATCGCTGCGTGGCTCCGGCGAACTCGAGACGGAACCGACCCGGTCGCGAAATCTTCGCGACCAGGATCGCCTGGCCGTTCGTATTTCTAGATCGTGACTCTCGAAAGGTGAAAAACCGTCGTGAAATTGGTCATCCCTTCGTCCGCCATGTTGTTCGGTCTGATCGCCCTCGTCGGCGGCTGCGGGGCTACGGACGCGCAGAGCGGCGTTTCGGTCGAGTCCGAAGCCGACGAGACACTGCCCCTCGCCAAGGGCGCGCGCGGGGAGCTCGTACGACAGGCGAACGAGTACCTTTCGAACTTCGGGTACTTCCCGAATCAGGCGCTCAGCGAGCAGTTCCCGGGCTTCCGGCCGATCGTGCCCACCTCACCGGCCGCGCCGAATGGATTCGACGCGAGCACCGAGGCCGGTCTGCGGAAATTTCAGGCGAACTTCGGCCTGCGCGTGGATGGCCTGCTGACGGCGGAGGTTCTCGGTCTCATGCAGGCGCCACGCTGCGGAACGCCGGATACCGACCTCAGGGCGCCCGACCTGACCGACAAGTGGGCGCTCAACGGCGGACGCTGGACCAAGACCGCCATCACATACCGCTTCGCATCGCCGAACGAAGCGCTGCCGGGTGAGCTGAACCTCACCACCACGAAGGCGAGCATTCGTCATGCGTTCACGACCTGGGAGGCCGTCACGAACCTGACCTTCAGCGAAGTGGACTCCGGGGGCGATATCGTCATTACGTACGCCGACCTCGGCGGAGAAGCGGTCGGTATCGGCAGGCCGCCTCCGAACACGACGTTCCTGCTCGAAAACGACGAAGACAATTGGGAGTGGACCGTAGACGAGCTCAAGAACACCGCAACGCACGAGCTCGGGCACGTGCTCGGCGTCAACCATTCGTCGATGGGTGTCGACAACACCCCGTCTTCGCCCATCATGTGGCCGATCGTGACGGGGCGCACCACGCTCGACCCGGACGACATCATCGCGGGGAACTCGCTCTACAACACCTGGGAACAGCTGCCCGACAGCGCCACCGACATCGGAGTCAACAACGTGTCCGGTGTCGGCGGCAACGGCGACACCGTGTGGATCCTCGGCGGCACGCTTTTTTCGGACGGTTACGACGCCTTCGAGTTGTCGAGCACCGGCACCTGGAACAAGCGCGCCGGCAGGCGCGGCATGCGCATCGACGTCGACACCACGGGCAAGGCGTGGATGATCGGGAGGGACCAACGAATCTATCGCTGGGGCGGATCGAGCTGGAGCGAGGTGGGCGGCGGCGGTCTCGGCACCGACATCGGCATCGGGGCCAAGGGAGGCGTCTTCATCATCGGCACCGACGGCAACGTCTGGGGGCTCGCGAGCGGCGGCTCCGGCTGGAACTCGACCAACGGCCCCGGTAACGCCGTCTCCCTCGACGTCGATCGAAACGGCGTGCCGTGGGCGGTCAAGAGCAACAAAGAGGTCTGGTCACGCACGGGCCCCAACAACACCTATGTGCAGAATGGAGCGCTGGCGCTCGACATCGGCGCGGGCGGCAACGGGGACATCTTCAACGACGCAACCGTCTATCGCTGGGTGATCGGCAGCGACAGCCGCCCCTGGGTGGAAGACGTACAGCCCGAGTTGACGGACTGCGATGGCGAAGACTGCCACGCACCGGCTGCCAACGTCTGGATCCAGGTCGGCGGTGCGGCCAACGTCACCCGCATCGCGGTAGGTCGCAAGGGTAGGGCGTACATCGTCGACAGCTCGAAGCGGGTTTTCAGGCGCCGCGAGATGCCGTGAGATCCGATCACCGGCACCAGTCTCCGGTGCCGGCCCGATTCACTCACGGGTCGAGGCATAGGTCCGACGTGCGACGCGGAAAGCCGACGGCGAAGCCCATGGTGTAGCGTGCGTTGATTTCACCGAGCGGGACGAACCCCTGCGTATCGCCGAGGCGATAGCGGTAAGCATCGATGCCGAACGGCCCGAAGTAGCCCGCGCCGTGGAGCAAGCCCGCGACGCGCTCTGCCTGCTCGAACAAGCTCACGGCCTCGGCCGCCTCGAGCTCCTGAGAGGCTGCCAGGCGCACGCGGCGAAACACGCCGCGTTCGCTTACCTCTTGCACACAAACGCGTCCGAGCTCGCTGCGCCCACTCTGCCAGACGAAGCCGTGCAAGCTCACTTCGAGCGTGGGCACTACGAGCGGCTCGACGATGACTCCGTCTTGGGCCAAAGACGCCTCCAACCAGGACCATTGCTTGTCGCTGATCGGCCCGTAAAAGCGCAGCTGTCCGCGGCCCGCGAAGGCCAGTGGCCGCTTGAGCAGCCAGGGCCGCTCTGCGCGCCGGAGCAGCTCCTCGAGCGGCGCGCGCTCGGTGAAATAGCGCTGCAGCGGCAGCCCTCCGCCGGCCTGATGCGCGAACAAGCGGTGGTTCACGCGCCGCAGCACGCTCGCATCGGGATGCGGTTCGGCCTCGATTCCCGCGGCGGCCAAGCGACGCAAGGCGAGCGGGGTCGGGCACCAAGCGCGCCCCACGAATCCGCTCGCCGGCAGAAGGCCCGGCTGCACGAGTACGTCCTCCGAGCCCAAGAGAGAGCGCGCGCCTCGGCCGTACTGCTGGAGTTGCTGCAGCAACTTCGCGGGCGGTGCATACTGGAAACTCAAGCGCGAAAGCTCGAGCTCCGCGTCCAGGTTGAGCACCCAAGCGAATTTCATGACTCGGAGGGCGGGGCTTCCGGCAGCTGGCGTCCCTTGGGTTCGGGAACGTACGCGGCCAGCGCGCGAATGAACTCTGCGCTCATGCCCGCCTTCTGCCGCGCGGCTTCTGCGATGGGTTTGCCATGCATCACCCAAGGCGAAAGCGGCGGCGGCAGCTGGGCCGCCCAGGTCTCGAAATCACAGCCGCCGGTCCAACGCGTGAACCAGCGCGTGGCAAAGCCTACGTGCGCGATCTCTTCCTTGGCGATCCGCTCCTGGAGCTGCGCGCCCGCCTCGTCCCCGACCGCTCGAAACCGGGCTGCGAAATCGCCCGCATACTCCAGATTGGCGGCCTCCAGGCCCATGCCCATGACCGACACGAAGGCGAGCTTGTTCGAGCAGCTCGGTACGCGTTTCCAAAACCACTCCCGCACGCCAAAGTCGCCGATCTTACAGCCCAAATGCTGAATGTGCTCGCGATACAGGTTCATGTGCCGGATCTCGTCCAGGCAGATCCCGCGCAGCCCTTTCCTGAATTCGATTTCCGCATCGGCGAACGCCAGGAGCGCCCAGCACATCAGCTCCGCCGCCTGCAGCTCATGATGAAAGAACGCGTGCAGCGCGCGTGCCCGATAGTGCGGTTCCCTCAACGCCTCGAGCTTGGGCGTACGCTCCCCGCGCCGCGCCGCGCGAAACTCCGGCGGTCGTCCCGGCTGAGCCAACCGAAGCGGCTCTGCCGCCTCACGAAAGCGCAACGGCGGCGCCGAAGGGGTGAGCTTGAAGCGCAAATCATCGGTCCGAACGTAGTGCTCGGCCCAAGCCTCGACATCGGCAAACTCGGGAATGGCGGGCTCTGCGAGGGACAACACCGGCCGTTCTACGCCAATCTGCCGACTCCGTGCAGGTGGAGTTCATGGCCGTTCACGCCGTCGCCGGCGGTAACGGACACTTTCCCCCGGGGCGCGGGGGTATAGGGTTCTGCTCGTGGCTCGTTACGGCAAGCTTTGCGCGGAGTTTTACGACCTCGACCATCCGGAGGCGCCGCCCGACGCACTCGAATTTTACCGCGAGTTCGCGCGCCGCGCGGTCGGTCCAGTCCTCGAACCCATGTGCGGGTCGGGCCGATTTCTGATCCCGCTCTTGCTCGAAGGCTTCGACGTCGAGGGCGTGGACGCGTCCGCCGAGATGCGGGCTGCGTGCGAAGAACGCGGTCGCGCCGTCGGGGTGTCGCCTGTCGTGCGTTGCGGCAGCATCGAAGCGTTCGAGCCGAGCCGGCAGTTCGGGCTGGTGTTCATCCCGTCGGGGTCGTTCTGCCTGCTCACGGACGAACAGACCGTCAAGCTGAGTTTGCAACGGATTCATTCCGCGCTGCTACGCGGCGGCACGTTCGTCGTCGAGGTCGAGCGCGTCCGGCGCCTGCCTCCCCAGGGCACCGGTGTCTGGAACGGACGCTGGGTGCACCGCTCCGACGGAGCCAAGATCGTGCTGAGCGTGTTGAGCGAATACAGCGGCGTCCAGCAGATGTTACGCAGCGTGCACCGCTACGACTTGGTCCAGGAGGGGAAACTTCTCGCTACGGAATACGAGGACTTCGATCTGAAGCTCTACGAGCCGGGCGAGTTCGGAGACCAGCTCCACGCTGCCGGCTTTACGAACATCGAGGCGTGGAGGCCCTACGAGCCAACGACACCCGGGGACGAAGACGACGCCGTCGTGTTTTCCTGTACCAAATAGCGAGCACGAGTTCGTCAGGTCCTGCCGTTGGGCATGCGCTGCACGTTCCTCCTGCCCGTCAAAAAAGAACCAACCTATCCCCAGCCGACATCGTCGAAGCCGGCGGTACGCCCATGCACAGCCCGGGGAGTACCGCGGCGGCGCTGCCGCTCGGCCAGAGCCAGGTGTCGCCGCCCTTGTAGGCCGGGCCGCGCGGACCCGAGGTAAACGAAACGACGTCGGCTGCGGCGCCGACTT
>DASXWF010000592.1:0-1798 GCA_036503835.1 Polyangiaceae bacterium
CCGCAATTTTTCAAAAACTATGCACCATGGCGAGGGGCGTCCGAGTCGTTCTAGACTCCGTCCGAACGCTCAACGGCGCCGACACCAGGAGCCACAGGGAGAGGGATCGGAGATGGGGACCGCACCGAAAACCACGGCCACGCGCCAGTTCGCAGGACTCGTCTTCGCGCGCGTGGAACCGGAAAAGCTCGAAACCTTGCGCGATCTCCTGCAGACCGCCGGGCGGGAAACGATCGAGGGCATGCGCGGGCACCCGCCGGCCGACCCGATCGTCCCCTTTCGCCGGCTCGCGTCGATTCACTACGCCCGCTTCGTGCTGCACGACTCCGACCCGAAGGTCGGGCCCTGGCTCGCGTTCTCCACCGACTACGACGGTCCCGAGGGCGAGGAGGGCTGCAGCGAGAGCCGCGCCCTCGCCTTCCACCTGGACGAGCTCGTTCGGGAGGCGGGGCCCGGCCTCGAGCGGATCTTCGCCTGCTGCGCCGGCTACGGCGGCGATCTCCGCTCCTTCCTGAAGCGGAACCGACTCGGCGCGAGCACCTTTTACGTCGGTTCTTCCGGCCGCAGCCGCGCTCAGATCGAGTGGGAAGCCGAGCTGCGCCGCCGCGTGGACGCGATCCTCGACTCCCGCGATTGGCGGCACACTGCGCCGGAAGCCGTCCGGGAAGCGGTGCTGAAGGAGCTCGCCAAGGCCTATCCGGAGCACTGCGACGCCGCGGGCAAGCTCGACCTCCCCTACTTTCCCGCGCAGCCCGATCTCGAAGGCAAGATCGCGAGCTTCAAGACGACGGCGGTGGCGTGCGCCGCGGCCCTCTGGGGCCTCTCGGTGTTTCTGGTCTGGACGTGGCTGAAACCGCGGCCGTGGGCGTTCGTGGAGGCGCCCCTGCTCGTCAGTCTCGTGCTCGCCGTGGTGGTGCTGCTCACCGTCCGTCGCTTTCGCAAGCTCGAGCAGACCGACCCGCAGTTTCAGCCGCGGTTTTCGGAGGTCACGCACGAGCACTTCCGCGTCGCTTCCGCCGACGAAAACCGCTTCCTGCAAAACCAGCTCACGCACCTGGTTCCGATCAAGCCCGGGCCGCTGCGCTGGCTGTTGATTCGCGCCGTCTTCCACGCGCTGCAGGTGCTCGCGACGAATCGCTACAACAAAGGCAAGCTCGGCGGGATCCCTTCGATTCATTTCGCGCGCTGGGTGCTGATCCCGAACCGCGGCGTGCTGTTCTTCAGCAACTTCGACAGCTCCTGGCAGAGCTACCTGGGCGACTTCATCGACCAGGCGAGCAGCGGCCTGACCGCGGTGTGGAGCAACACCGTCGGCTATCCGCGCACGACCTGGCTGGTCAGCGCCGGCTCGCGCGACGCTTCGCGCTTCCTCGCCTGGACGCGCCAGCACCAGCTGCCCTCGCAGGTCTGGTACGCGGCCTATCCCGGTCTCTCGATCGTCAACGTGAACTCGAACACCGAGATCCACCGCGGGTTGACGCAGCGCGGCCGCTCCGAGCTGGACGCCGTGAGCTGGCTGTTCCGCCTGCGCGCCGTGGATCGCGTCTCGAGCGATCAGCTCTACAGCGAAGAACAGACGCGCGAGCCGCCGCTCGCGCTCGACCGGATCCAGGGCATCATACTCAAGGGTTATGGGCACATGCCGGAGGCCCGCTACCTGCTGTTCCGCGTGCGGGAAGCGCGGCCCGAGCTCCGAGCGTGGTTGAGCCGGCTTCCGGTCACGTCGGCCTCGGCCGGCTCGCGCAGCATGAACCCGCCCGAGCCGCTCCTGAACGTGGCCTTCAGCCACCAGGGCCTG
>DASXWF010000593.1:0-4622 GCA_036503835.1 Polyangiaceae bacterium
TCGTCGAAGTCGGCCCGAGCGCGACCTGGGCCTTCGTCGTCGTCAATCGCGGCAGCGAAGACGCCCACGTCGTCTTCGACCCCCGCCTGCTCACCCTCGAAATCGAAGCGCCGCCCGATCCTTCCGCCGCGGCCAAGAAGAAGAAGCCGCCCAAGCCCCGCATTTGCCGCCTCCCGGCGCCGCTCCGTCCGGAGAGCGGCGAGAAGGACTACGTCATCGAGCTCGAGCCCGGACAGGGCATGGTCGAAGCGTTCGACCCGCGCCTCTACTGCCTGCCCGAGGGCGGCGTGTCTCCGCTCGTCAACGGCGCGAAAGTTCGCGCCACCTTCGGCTTCCCCCTCAAGACCAAGACCGTGTGGAAGCGCGGCAAGCGCGAAGAAGAAATCCTGCCGCAGGTGGCGCCCTTCGTGGCGACGATCTTCCCGTACTCGCCCGAGGCGAGCCGCCATCACCACCACCATCACGATCACGACGGCGGCCACGATCGCGGCCACCGTGGCGATCACGACCACCGCGGCGGTCACGGCCATCCTGGAGAACGCGGAGAAGAAGCGGAATCCGCCAGCCACGCCGACGGCGGCGCGCACGACACCAAGCCGCCCGCAGCAGACACCGCCACGGCCGACGGCGATCGTGGAAAGCGCGAGCCGCATCCCGAGCCGAGCGGCAGCGTGAAGATCCTCACCGCCACGGCCTTCGAGCTCGGCAGCGACTACGCGCCGCCAGCGAAGCTCCCCGAAGAAACCCTCGCGCTCGAGCTCGAGCGCGGCTCCGACGCCCTGAGCGAATCGCAAGTCACCGTCACGGTGAGGCTCATCAATCGCAGCAAGGCGCCCGAGCGCGTCTACTTCCGTCGTGAGTTCGTGAGCTACCAGGTCTCGGGCCCCGACGGCCCGCTCATCTGCGACGCGCAGCCCGACTCACGCGCCCCGGATCGCCAAGCCTTCAGCCTCTTGAACCCGGGCGGCTCGCTCACCGTCACGAGTCGTCTCGTCGAGCTCTGCCCCGACGACACCTTCGCGCGACCGGGCATCTACGTCGTCGAAGCGGCGTTCGACGCGTTCGCCGACGGCAAGGAGTTCGGCTTCGACTCCTTCGTCGGCCACCTCGTGGCCGATCGCGCCGTGGTCGTTCGTGTCCAGACCGGGAGCCTTCCGTTCCCGGGACCGAGGACCGTCGAACCGGTTCGGGTCGGGGCAAGCGCGAATCCGTAGCCTCTTCGCGGGCTTCCCACGTTCGCCCGCGGCTGGAACATTCCAGATCCGATTTCTGGAACCGCTTCCAGACTGCGGAATCCGAAAAATCAGCCAGTTCATGGCCAGATTTCGGGGTGTCGTACCTTGTGCGAGGCGCTTTGGGATGTAACCCTAAGCGGCACGATGAAGAGACTTGCTGGTCTTTCGCTGAGCGTGTTGGCCACGTTGCTGCTCACCTGGGGCTGCGGGGTGGATCCCGTAGATACGCGTGATCGCGGGGACGACGACGACGATGGGCCCCGCGGCGGAACAGCGGGCGCCGGTACGGCAGGCTCCTCCACGGCAGGTGCGAACGCCAGCGGCTCCAGCAACGTGGGCGGCTCCGCGAGCGGCTCGACCAGCGTCGGCGGCGCGAGCGGCTCGACCAACGTCGGCGGCGCGAGTGGCTCCTTCAACGTCGGTGGCGCGAGCGGCTCCGTGAGCGTCGGCGGAGCAAGCGGTTCCGTGGGCGTCGGCGGAGCGAGCGGCTCCGTGAGCGTCGGCGGCTCGGCCGGCACCGACCCGGCGGGCGGCTCCAGCGGCACCGGCACCGCGGGCACGGGCGGCACCGGCAACACCACCTACCCGCCCGGCTACTGGACCTCTCAAATGTGGCACGGCTGTGCCTGGACCGGCGTCGGCACCGAAGGCGCCTCGACGATCTCTCCGATGGACTTCGTGGCGAAGCCGCCGGCGGACGCCTACTGCGTGAGCGGCAGCGTCGGCGCCGAGCCCGAGTACAAGAGCGTGGCGCTCCTCGGCTTCAACACCGGCGAGGATCCGCCCCCGGATTGCGCCTACGAGCCGGTCGATGTGAACGGTGCCGGTCCTCCCGGGGTATCGCCCCAGGCGACGGGTATCGCCGTCAACTTCGTCAAGCGTGGCACCAACACCGCGTTCACCTGGCGTGTCCAGCTCCAGGGCCCGAACGGCCACAAAGAGGGCACCGTCGGCGAAAACGATCGCTGGTGCGCCACCATCACCGAAGTCCAGGGCAAGGTCTTCGTCCCGTACACCTCCTTCACCCCGAAATGCTGGGAGATGGACACCGCCATGCGCGGCACTCCGTACGCAGGCCAGCCGATCTCGGCGGTCGTCTTCCTCGTGCCCGGCGCACCGACGGCCACGCCCTTCGACTTCTGCGTGAACGGCTTCACCTACGGCGACAGCGCGGAAGACGCGCCGGACGGACCGGAGATGGTCGGGAACCAGACGGGAACGGTCGGCGGCAGCGGCAGCGACGACCTCGATTTCGACCGCGCGAAGATCGTCGTCGGCGGCGAAAACTACATCATCCAGAACAACAACTGGGGCAATCCGGGCGGCTCGGACTGCATCCTGAACTACGTGAACAACAGCTTCACGGTGGGCACCTGCAACGGCAGCGGCAGCGACGCCCCCGCCTCGTTCCCCTCCATCTACCAGGGTAACAACGGCAACACGGGCAACGGCGTCTACAGCACGAAGACGACCGACAGCATGCCGATTCAGGTCAGCAACATCGCAAGCGCCGTCAGCAGCTTCCGCTACAGCGGCCCCGCCGGCCAATCCAACGCTTGCTACGACATCTGGTTCGCGAACTCGCCGCCGACCGCGGAGTACCAGGACGGCATCAACGGCTTCGTCATGATCTGGCTCAGGGATCCGCCTGGAAAGCAGCCGATCGGCACGAATCAGGGCAGCGTCACGATCGCCGGCCAGTCGTGGAACAAATGGGTAGGTCCGCGCGGAGCGGGACCTGCAGGCCAGAACAATTCGCCCGTGGTCTCGTTCGTGAACCCGGCCGAAGGCGACGACAGCCGAGCTCAGTCGTTCGTGGAAAAGAACATTCTGGAATTCATCCAGGCCGCGTCGGGCAACGGAATCAGCTCGAGCATGTACCTGACGGACGTTTTCGCCGGCTTCGAGATCTGGAGCGGCGGCGGCGGCCAGAAGGTCGACGAGTTCAAGCTCGTCGTTACCCCGAAGTAGTCACGCCTTGCGGAGAGGTCGGGCGGCAGCGGAACGCCGCCCGACTTCGGTCGCACGTCTGAGAAGCTGCATTTCGAAGCGCTCGGGGGCGGCTGTCCGCGTCGAGCTCGTTACGGCTTGCCCGCGGCCTTCGCGCGCTTGAGCTCCTCGAGCTCCGCCAAATTCACCTTCGCCCGCGGATCCGTCGCGTCGATCGCGAGCGCGTCCCGAAAGCAGCGTTCCGCCTCCGCGTACCGCCCCTGCTTGGCGAGCGCCGTGCCGAGATTCACGAACGCCGAGCCCAGCTTCGGATCGAGCTGCGTCGCCTTGCGCGCCTGCGCCTCCGCACCCTTGAGATCTCCCGTGAGCTCGAGCGCGTACGCGAGGTTCGAGCGAGCCGTTGCGCGCTCGGGCGCCAACTCGATTGCCTTGTTGAGCTCTACGATCGCTTCTGAAGCGCGTCCGGCAGTCAGGTAGTAAGTGCCGAGGTCGGAGCGGGTGCGAGCGTCGTTGGGGGCGAGCTCGACCGCGCGTTTGAGGGCCTTTTCGGCTTCGGGGCCGCGACCGAGCAGGAGATAGGCAGTGCCGAGGTTCGTGAAGGGTTCGGCGTCGTCGGGCGCGAGGGTTCCCGCGCGCTGGAGGTGCGGGAGCGCTTGCTGGCTCTTGCCGGCGGACATGAGCGCGACGCCGGCGAGCGATGCGGCTTCGAGGTCGTTCGGCGCGAGTTTCTTTTGGTTCTTCGCGGGGTCTACGTCGAACGGGACGCCGTCGAGGGCGACGTGGGCGAGGGCCGCGAGAGGAGCCGGGTCTTTGGGGGCGAGGCGCTGGGCTTTGGTGTAGGCGGCGGTCGCTTCGGGGAGACGGCCGGCTTCGTAAGCTTCGTCGCCTTCGGCGAGGAGGCGATCGGACGCGGTGTCGTCGCGTCGGGCGAAGCCGGGTGGGTCGGGTTGGGGAGAGGGGGGGGGGGGAGGGAGAGGGGCAGGGACTGAGGCAGAGCTAGGGGCCGCGGGAGAGTGAGAGGCAGTGGGAGCGGGAGGGGGAGCGGCGGTGGCGGAGGGAGCGGGTGCGGCTGCTGGGGCAGGTGGCGCGCAGGCCGCGACGCCGGCGGCGAGGGTGAGGGTCAGCGTGAAGGGGGAGCGGTGCGCGGCGCGGTGAACGGGCGCGCGTTCGGGCGGGCGTTCAGGTCGCATCGCTCGCGCGCGAGGTGTGCTCTTTGCCGTCGAACGTCAGGAGGGTTTTCTTGCCGTCGACGATGGTCGAGACGACGACGGGGCGGCGCCAGATGCGGACGAGGGCCGTGAGGGTTTCCTTCGCGTAGTCGGCGCGGAGGTCGACGCCGCGGTGGTCGTGGGTCAAGAGGAGCTCGCCGCGGTTTTCGAAGTTCGCGTCTTCGACGTAGACGAAGGGGTTGCCGAAGTTGGTGAGCTGGGAGAGGAG
>DASXWF010000594.1:0-5676 GCA_036503835.1 Polyangiaceae bacterium
ACCGATTCGTCGAAGGTCCCGAAGATGAACGGCGGGACGCCTTCGCTCTCCGCGTTCGTCACGAACTGCACGCGCACCGGCGCGGGCGTCGTGCCCACGAGCCGCATGCGAAAGCCGGTCAGCTTGCCTGCGTGGGCGTACGGCATCTTCGCCGCGTTGCCCGCGCGGTTCAGATCGAGACCGATGCCGGCGCCCCAGTGCGCGCCGTCACCGTCGCCGGGCGCCGTGCCGGTTACGCAGTACATGCCGTCGCGATAGGGATTGCCCGACTCGGTGCTGGTGACGCCGTCGGCGAATCGATACCAATCCCCCTGGATTCCGAAGCTATTGCTGGCCGCGGTCACTCGGGCGTTCGGGTTGATGAACACCCCCGGGGCGCTGCCGCCGGCGCCGGCGCTCCCCGCGGTCCCGCTGGTCCCCGCGATTCCGCTGCCTGCGCTACCGCCGGTGGGGCTGGCACCACCGGCTCCCGCTGTACCGGCGCCCCCGCTGGAGCCGCCGCTGCCCGCGTTGGGGACGCCGCTCGTGCCGCTCGAGCCCGCCGCCGGCGCGCCGCCCGCCGCCGCTGCTCCGCCGTCGCTCGGCGAGCTCGACGAACAGCCGAGGGCAGGAGCCACCGCCGTCATCAGCAGAGACACCGCGAACCGTCGCACGCCTCGGCCGAAACCAGAACCGCGCCGCTTCGAAAGACACTCCGTAGAACACACGCTCGAGTCAACCTCCGGCGTCGCGGGGCGAGCCCGAGGCGCACGCTAAGCTCAGGCAAGGTGAAGGACCCTGCTCATTTCGTCAAGGAAATCCGCTGGATTTCGGGTGCAGCCAGCGTTCGCGGGGCTGGCGGTCCGGCGCCCGCGCACTAGGCTCTACCAGGCTTGGACGACCGAGAGCGCAGCCGTCTCCGCACCGCGGTCTTCACTCTGCTCGGTGTGATCACGGCGTTGAGCCTGCTCGGCACGGCGCTCTCCCCGTATTTGCTCGTCAAAAATCCATTGCTGCTCGTCACGATTTCGCCTGCCGCGCACCACATCGTGCTCGCCGCCGCATCCGTCGATCCCGTGCCGCTCCTCGCGGTAGCCACTGCACGGCGAATCGTGACCAGCATCGGCGGCTACGGCATCGGTCTCCTGTACGGGCGCGCGGCGCTCGGCTGGCTCGAGCCGCGCTATCCGCGCCTCGCGCGCTTCGTCGCCTGGGTCGAGGGGCTCTTCGCGCGCTGGGGTGTCTTGCTCTTGGTCGTCGCCCCCACCGCCACGGTCGCGCTCTTCGCCGGCGCCGCGCGCAGCCGGCTCATCGCGTTCGTGCTGGCGGTCGCAGTGGGACATGCCTTGTGGATCGGCGTCACCATCTACGTCGGGGACGCCTTCGCCGTCTGGACGGATCGGCTGACGCACTTCGTCGGCGAGCACTTGCTCGAAAGCACCCTCGTCTGCGTCACGGCCGTCACACTCCAACAAGCGTGGTCGCGCCGGCGACGGCGCCGGCAAGGTCAGAGGATGGTGAACGAGCCGACCCAGCTTCCGTAGGACAGGGACTCCACGCCGTAGCGATCACTCGCGGAGTACGAGCTCTGACCGGGCCGGATCTCGTAGGTGACGAGTCCTCCGTCGAGCTGGTAGAGGAACAGGCCGACGTGCCTGGCGGCGAGGCAGATGTTCGAGTCGTCGGTGTAGGTGCTGGTGCCCCACACTCTGCCGATGTTCGAAGCGGCGGTCGAGCAGAAGCACGTGGTGCGGAGGCCGTTCTGTCCCCTTTGGGCTACGGCATTCGCTGGACAGGGTCGGGTAGGAGCCATGAAGCGGTAGGACCCCGCCGCGCTCCCCGACGCGCTGCTCGTGACGCCGTTTTGCGTGGTGCCGGCGTAGCTGCTCTGCCCGGCGACGAGCTCGTAGTTGACGGTCCCTCCCCCGCTCGGAATGACGCCCGCGTGCAGGGCAGCACGGCAAATCCGCGAGTCGTCGGTGTAGATCCCCGTGCCCCGAACCGAACCGCTCTGCGTATCCGCCGCGCTGCAGATGCAAGAGCGATCCGCGGCCCTACCGCGGTCTGACACGGCGTTGCTCGGACAACCGAGGCTCCACGATCCGGTGGACGTAACGAGCGCCGCACCCATGTGATCCTCGAGGAAACTCTGGTTCTGATCCCCGGTCGTCGTGCTCGCAAGATAAGCATCGTTGCCGTGGAAGATGTCGCACGAGGTGGCGCTCGTGACGGCCACGACCAGACCGCGGTTCAGCAGAGTGTCGGATGCGGGTGCCGGAGTTCCGTCGCTGTAGATCCACGGGCCGCCCGAGTCGCCGTGATGCACGGCGCTACCGGAGGGAATGGCGCCGCTGAGACCCAACTTGACCGTTCCGTGGCCGTTCCCCCAAAACAGATTTCGCAGGTGCCGCACGGACCCGTCGCCCGCGCCGGTTCCCGAAGGATCGGGGTCACACTGGTCACCCGGTGTGTTGTCGTTGTCACCGCTGCCGAAGATGTCGGCGAAGCGGCCCTCGAGGTTCGCGATCGCACCGGAATAGATGGCGCGCCTGTACTCACGCAGGATCACGCCGTCCGGGCCGGTGATGGACACCGCTTCGGGAAACCGAACCAGCGCGAGATCCCGAACCGGGACGCTCGTGTACGACGGATGGCGAAACACGGTCCCCTGCTGGTACGTCGCTGCTCTGCCGTCGCGGACGAGCGCGAAGCTGTCGCCGGGATCGTCGTAGCAGTGGGCGGCCGTGAGCGCCCAGGTCGTCCGATCGCGCTGCGAGGTGCTGAGGACGGTCGCGGTGCACACCGAGCCGAGCCGATAGATGCCCGAGCGACTCAGGTTGTTGCCGGTGAGGCGGAAGCCGCCCTGGAGCGGGGCTTCGTCCCGCGCGGTGGACTCGAGGTCGAAAGGCGCTTCAGCGCTGCAACCTGCGAGCGCCGAGCAGCACCCCAGCGCCGAGAGCAGCGCCACAGGCTGCGATTTCGCGCGATGAACCTTCGTGCCAGCGCCTTGAACCGACATGCCGCCTCCTTCCGATTCCTCGCTCTTGGAATCGATCGAGAGGATACGAGCGCGCGCGCAGGACAACCATAGTCAGTTGTTCCTTCAAGCCGCGTGCGGGTGTTTCAGAGCTTGGTCCCCACGGCGATGGCCATGACGCAGGGCGCTTCGAATCCAGCGGGGCCCTCGAACCTCTTGAGCTCGGCAAAAGCTTCGTCCCAGGCCTCCGCTTTCTCGGCCTCGCCGAGGCCGGAGAGCATTTGATGGAGCGCGCCGAAGGATTCCCGTTCGAAGGCGAGGCAGTCGGCGGCGCGAGGCAGGCGAAGCGGCGCTTCGACGAGCTCGAACGTCACCTCGGTGAAGCCGGCCGCCTCGTAGAGGCGCGCGACGGTGTCCCGCGAGCTCAAGCTGAAGGGTCCTGGCTGACCCGGTAGCGGGGGGCCGAGGTTGGCCCTGCGCCGCATGACCGAAACCGGCTTCGAAAAGAAGGCGTTGTCCTCGGCCGCGCCCCAGACCATCGCCGCCACCCGACCGCCCGGAACCAGCACACGCTGCATGTGCTTCAGGGCCTTCAGTTGGTCCGGGAAATAGATGAGCCCGACGCGTGAAACGACCACGTCGAAGCTGCGGTCGTCGAGGTCGAGCTCTTCGCCATCCATGACGCGAGTGGCGAGGTTCGTGAACCCGCGGGCGCGCGCGTCCGCGTCGGCGAAGGCGAGGATCGCCGGCGAGAGATCGGTCGCGAGCACGCGGCCTCGTGGTCCGACGCGCTCGGCGATGGCGAGGGATTGCTCCCCCGCGCCGGCGGCGATGTCGAGCACGCGGCACCCCTCCGAAACCCGTGCCAGATCGAGCATGCGCTCGGTGGCGGGCCCCAGCCACGCGCGCAGGGTGGGTCCCCAGCGGTGCCAGGCCTCCGCGGCTTCTTGCCATTGCTGGTAGGTGGTTCGTTTGTACTTGGCGGCGTCGAAACGAGCGGCTTCTTGCACGACGGTCTCCTTCGCGCACTCGCGGGGTGCGCTCGGACACCGTAGCGGCCTTCTCGCGCGAGGGTCTTTCGACCTTCTCAACGGACGTTGAATCCGATTCAACGCTCGGTGCGAGGGGCGCGACGGGCTTGCCGCACGCTCGCACGCTCGAAGCGCCTGCGTTCCGGCGGCGTGCTCGTGCCGAGCCGGGACGTGACCCGAACGAGCAGCTCCCGCAGCCAGCGATGGGCGGGATCGGAATCGTAGCGCTCGTGCCAGTAGAGCTCCTCCGGGTACGTCGGGAGTTTCAGCGGCGGATCGAAGACCCGGAGCGGGACGAGCTCGGAGAAGTACTTGACGAGCATCGACGGGGCCGTCACCAAGAGGTCGGTCTTCGAGACGATGAGCGGCGCCGCCATGAAGTACCGCGTCTGCAGGGCGACGCGACGGGCTCGACCTTTCTTGGCGAGCGCTTCGTCGATCCAGGTGGGCCGTTCGTCGTCGCCGAGGCTTACCACCAGGTGTGGAATGCGCGTGTACTGCGCGAGCGACAGGCGGTCGCCGACCTCGGGATGATCGCGCCGCACGGCGCACGCAAACTTTTCGGTGCAGAGCTCCACGCTGCGAATGCCGGGCGCGTCGTCCACCGCCGCGCCGAGCGCCAGGTCGACCTCTCCGCTCTCGAGAAGCCACGCGTTGCCCCGCCGCGCCGACGGCACGATCGAAAGCTCCACGCCCGGGGCTTCTCGCCGGAGAACCTCGAGCACGCTCGGGGCGATGAGCGTCGAGAAGAAGTCGGGCGCCGCGATCACGAAGCGGCGCTCGGCGCTTTCAGGGTCGAACTCGGAGCCGCCGTCGAGGATCTTGGCGACGCCGCCGAGCACCTTCGCGAGCGGTTCACGAAGCGATTGGGCGTGAGTCGTGAGCACCATCCTGCCGCCCACGCGAACGAGGAGTGGGTCACCGAACAAATCCCGCAAGCCGGCAAGGGAGTGGCTCATCGCCGACGTCGTCACGCTCGAGCGCCTCGCGGCCTCGCTGACGCTTTTCGTGGCGAGGAGCGCCTCGAGCGCCACGAGGAGATTCAGATTGACGTTCGAGAGCGCCCGGCGTGCCATCGGCGCCAGCGTAGCGCGGAGCACGGCCCTTGTTCGCAGCGTTCGCTCCCTCCGATATTCTTACAGCTGTTGGCGACGAACTGCGCTGCAGAGCTCAACTCGACCGGCGGCTTGGGGCTCGACCTCCGAGCCCCGCTTTGATCGCGCGCGCCGACGCCCGTCGATCCCCGCGCGTAACCGATCTCGCTTTGTTCTTTCAGGCCGATCCCCCAATTGATCCGGATTCTAGGCCGGACGCGAAGGGCGGAAGCAAAGGCGAAACTCGGCTGCGCGAACGAACGCCGACGCAGCGGGATTGAAGCCCCAGTGCTCCACCGTGCAGGTACGCGGCACCTCGGGCGAGGTGCGGAGCACGTTGACCGAATTGCCGGCGTCGTGACGGATGCGCCGCGACACGGCCGTGCCCGCGTTCACGGCCCAGATCGGTCGCCGCAGCGGGCTCATCACCTCGTGCAATGGGAGTACGAACGGCAGATGGATGTGCCCGGCTAGAATCACGTCGGCGCCCGCCTCGGACCAAACGCGCACGGCCTCCTCGCCGCCGTGCGCCACGTTGTGCCCCTCCGAAGCGCGGGGCACCGCGACCGGCTGATGCAAGACCACGATCCGAACC
>DASXWF010000595.1:0-1976 GCA_036503835.1 Polyangiaceae bacterium
CCCGGCACCGCGAGTGGGCCGAGCGCGAAGGGCGCGCGGCGCTGCACGCGGAGCTCGCTCGCGTCGATCCCGCGAGCGCCGCCCGGCTCGCTCCGAACGACCTCGTTCGCGTGAGCCGCGCTCTCGAGGTCTACGAGCAGAGCGCCGTACCGCTCAGCCGCTGGCAAGCCGAGCACGGCTTTCGAGCTGCGCACTTCCCGGCGCGGCTCTTCGGCGTCCGGCGCGAGCCCGCCGAGCTCGACACGCTGATCGCGGAGCGCGTGCGCGGCATGCTGCGCGCCGGTTGGATCGAGGAGGTGCGGGAGCTCGAAGCGGCCGGCTACGGCCCCGCGCGAGCCATGGGCGCGGTCGGCTACAAGCAGATTGCGGCGGCGCTGCGGGCCGGGTCGCTTCCGGAAGAAGGCGAGCTCTTCGACGCGATTCGCCGCGCCACGCGCATCTTCGCGCGGCGCCAGCGCACGTGGCTGCGGGACCAGAACGTGACCTGGCTCGCCCCGGGAGCGCTGCCGTAGACCCGGTCTTACGGGCCCGAGTCGGATTCGAGCCGCTCGAGCTCGCGGCCGAAATGTCGCTGCAGCTCGCTGAAGGCCCGCAGCGCGGACGACCGGTGCTTGTCGAGCAAGCGTGAGGCCGCGGAGAGATTGAGCCTGCCGCTCGTCTCGAAAAATCCGCCGGCGTTCGCGCTCAGCTTCAGAGCGGCGAGCCAGCGCCGCTGCGGCCGGTTGAGGCTCCGCTCGGCACGTTCGCGAGCGAGCGCGACCAACGCGTCGCTTTCCAACGCGAGAAAGCGCTCCTCCTCGTCGGGCGCGCGGTCGAGCACGGGCGTCGGGTCGGCGAGCACCACGTTCAGGCGAAAGCCTGCGCGCAGCGCGTGCCGCTCGCGGGCGAGAAAGCAGAGCCCCCATTCCTTGCCGGCGCGCTCGTCGCGGGCGAAGAGCGCCGCCTTCGAGCGGAGCGCATCGATCAAGCGCAACGTGAGCTCGTCGCGGAGCTCCTCGTCCGAAATCCCGTAGAGCCGCCAGCGCTCCGGGTGCGCTCGGAGCAGCTTGTCGAGCCGCCTGGCCCACTTGCCTTCGTAGCGCACGAGCGCCGCGTCCCCCGCCGCCGCTCGATCGCGCTCGCGTTCGTCGTTCGCCTCCGCGGCGAGCGCGCGAGACCCGTAGCGGGCGTGGTGGGCGCGCTCGAGTTCGGCGACGAGCGCGACCCGGGCGTCCCCCGCCGGGCTCGGCGCGCGCGACAGCGCATCCGCGAGGCGTGCTTCGAGCTCACGGCGCGATCCCGAACCGAACGACTCCGCCCAGCGCGCATCCGCGAGCGCGCCGCTGGAACCTGCGATTGCGGTCTCGTGGGCGGCTCCCGGGCTAGCCGCGTGGTCGTCCGCGTGGTCGTTCGCCATCCGATGCTCTCCTTCTAGCTCTGCACCGCGAATCGGCACGATGTTGCGTTTTTTTGTTGGGGGTTGGGAAGCCGCGCTCGACCGCAACAATTGCCGCGCTCGCTCACCCCTCTTCGCGAGGGTCTACGGCATCACGTAGGACCCGGGATTTCCTGATGGACTATCGCGCCGACTGCAGTCGCTGCCAGGGCATTTGCTGCGTGAGCCTGCCGTTCGACCGCTCGGAGTCGTTCGCGTTCGACAAGGCCGCGGACGTTCCGTGCCGCCACCTGAACCGCGCCAACCGTTGCACGATCCACTCTGACTTGGAGCGTCGCGGCTGCGGCGGCTGCGCGCGGTACGAGTGTTACGGAGCGGGACAGCGTGTCACCCAAGCGCTATTTCCCGGTCGCAGCTGGCGGGAAAGCCCGGCGCTCGCGCGCTCGATGTTCGAGACCTTCCGCCGCTTGAAGCGAATTCACGAGCTTTCGGTGCTGCTCGACGCTGCCCGGAGCTTGCACCTGACCGACTCGGACGAACGACAACGGTGCACGCTCAAGAGCGAGCTCGAGCCGCCCTCTGGCTGGCTGCCGGAGACGGT
>DASXWF010000596.1:0-3769 GCA_036503835.1 Polyangiaceae bacterium
TCCTCGCTCACGATGTTCACGATCCCGCGGTATTCGAAGCCGTCGCCGTTCGGCAGCGGATCGAGGCCCGGCATGCCCGCCCCGCCCGCCCCGGCCGCGCCGGCACCCCCGCCGCTCCCACCGGGTGCGCCTGCGCTCCCCGCCGCGGCGCCGCCGGTTCCCGCGGTCGTTCCCGCAGCGCCGCCCTGCGCGCCGCCCGTGCCCGCGAAACCGCCGCTGCCGGCCGACCCGGCTCGGGGCTGGTCGTCGTCGTCATCCCCGCGCTTGCGCTCGTCATCCCCGCTACAAGCGGCCGCCGAAAGGACGAACCCGAGCATCAACGCCAAGCGACACGCTTTTCCGGTCATCCCACCAAACCTCCAAGAAGAGCAGAATACCAAAGAAGGGCGCCCAAGGATACGGCCTCCCCCTCCCCGGCCTTCCCCGGCCCGAAAGGTGCAACCCCGGGCTGTTACACCCGCGGACGGGAGCCGCGGGCTTCGTCGATCGCACTTCCGAGCCGCTCGGCGAACGCGGCGGCCGAGCAGAGCATTCGCGCGCGCTCGGGACCCAGGGTCTGCGCCGCGACCGCTTTCTGTTCGCTATCCATGCAGCGAGCGAGCCCCTCCGCGAGAGCTCGGGCGTTCCCGGGCGGAACGAGCTCGCCCACCTCGGGCGTGACGATCTCGAGCGCTCCGCCGATCCCGCTCGTGACGACCGGAACTCCGGCGGCCAGCGCCTCGATGAAACACAGGCCGAACGGCTCGGGCCCGACGTTCGCCTGACACGCGAGGTCCGCCGCCGAGGAGAGCCGCGGCACGTCCCGGCGTTCGCCCAGAAAGCGCACGCGCTCGCCGAGCGAGAGCGCCTGCACCCGCGCCTTGAGCCGCGCGAACAGCTCGACCTCCGCCGGAATCTGCGGAGCCCCGGCGACCCAGGCCGTCCACCCCGCCCGCTCGCGCAAGAGTCCGAGCGCCTCGATCAACACCTCGTGTCCCTTGTACGGGGTGAGCCGCGCCGCGCTCAGGATCACGCGATGGTCGAGCGGCGTCGCAAGTTCGCGGCGCACGGCGGCGCGTTCTTCGTCGCTCCCGCGCGCGGCGAGCTCCGCGGCGTAGTAGACGACGCGCGTCGGGAGTCCCGGAAAAATCGAGGGCACACTCTCGGCGTCGAAGGCGCTGCCCGCGATGACCAGATCCGGCCAGCGCCCGAGGCGCGCCCAGCGCTCCGACCAGTGCGTGCCGCGGTGGTACTCGTGCGCGTAGTAGACGATCTTGCGCGCTCCGGCGACCGGCGCCACGAGCGCGTGCGGGATCGCCATGTGCGTGACGATCGTGTGGACGCGACGCGCCGCGAGCACCTCGCGCAGGCGCTTGCGCACCGCGAGCGCTTGCCAGGGCTTGCGCGCGCGAAACCCGCCGATCTGCTCCACGTCCGCGCCGGCTGCCCGGATCTCGTCGTAGAGCCGCCCCGGGTACAGGAGCGCGTAGCTCTGCCCCGCGAAGAGCGGACTCCGCGCCATCGTCGCCAGCATCGTCTCGATGCCGCCGAAGCGGTTGCCGACGTAGACGTGCAGAACGCCCGAAAAATCGTTCACGACGGGAATCCTGGCGTTCCCCGTTAGCACGACCGGCCGCGCTGGTTCACGCCCCGGGCGCAAAAACCCGAGCCTGCAGGCGCGCCACCGAAGGCACGCGCCTCAGGCGGCGTCCGCTTCGAGCTGCTGGAACAGGCGGCCGAGCTCCGGACGGCGGCGCAGCGGGGCACAAAAGCGAGTCGCGATCTCGAGCAGCCGCGCCTCGAGCTCGTCGGCGTGCTTGCCGAGCTCGCTCACGGACTTTTCGCGGGCAGCGGTCTCTTTTTCGAGGTTGTCCTGGTGTTGCGCGAGGGCGCCGCGCAGCGCCTCGATCTGGTACTCGAGGTCGCTCGCCTCGCCCTTCTGTTGCTGGGCCCGGGCTTCTGCTTCGCGGCGCTCCTGTTTGAGGACCAGCCAGCCGTCGATGATGTCCGCGGCCGCTCGGTAGGCCTGGGCGAACTCCGCATACGGCTCCTGGAAGGCGGAGCGGCCCTCCCAGCGCAGGACCTCGCGGTGCGCCTCGAGCAGCCGCGCGCGCGGATCGGCGTAGGCCTCCTCCGCCTTCGCGACGCGGGCGAGCGCCGCCTTCACCTCGTCGCGCGCCTTGCTGAGGTCCACGCCGAGGGCGTCGACGGCGTGACCGAAGCGCTGGCGTGTCTCGCGGCCGCGCGCCTCGATCGACTCGATGTAGCGCTGATCCTCCATGGCCCGCCCGCGGATCTCGCTGATCTCGCGCACGAGCCGCTTCACGTCGGTCAGCAACGCGACGAGCTCCGCCGGCCGCTGCTCGCCGAAAGCGGCGCTCAGCATCTGGTCGAAGACGGCCGTGCGCTTGACCCAGCGGTCGATCGCGACGGGCGGCAGGGTGCGCGCCGGACCGCGCGAGCTCTCGTCCGCCTCGTCGATCTCCGGCGGCACGCGCAGGCCGAGCGCGCCGGCGATGCGCAGGAGGTCGGTGTGCACGCGGTGGGCATCGACCGGCCGATCCTTGGGATCCTTCGCGAGCATGTCGCGCACGAGCCGATCGAGCGGCTCGGGCATGCTGCGGTCTTTGGAGCGCAGCGACGCCGGGACCTCTTTCAGGTGCTTGACGAAGAACGTCGCGACGTCGTTCGCCTCGAACGGCAGCTGGCCGGACAGCATCTCGTAGAGCATCACGCCGAGCGCGTAGAGATCGGCCGAAGGCCCCGCGTCGATCGAGGTGATGCGCTCGGGCGCCATGTACTGCGGCGTGCCGAAGACCTCCCCGGCGCCCGTGAGGCGCGTGTCCTGCATCGAGCGCGCGATGCCGAAGTCGAGCAGCTTGACGAAGTCCTTCTGCGTGTCGAACTCGGCCAGGAACACGTTCTCGGGCTTGAGGTCGCGGTGGATCACCTCGAGGTCGTGCGCGCGCGCGAGCGCCCGCGCGATCTGGATGGCGATCGGCACGGTGCGCTCGATCGGCAGCTTGCCGCGCATGACCACGTCGGCGAGCGTCACGCCGTCGAGCAGCTCCATCACCAGGAACAAGCTGCCGTCCTGGAGCTCACCCTGGTCGAAGATCTCGATGATGTTCGGGTGGGCGAGCTTCTGGGCCGCCTTCGCCTCGCGCCGGAAGCGCTCGCGGATCACCTCGTTCTTCGCGAGCGCCGTGTTCATGATTTTCACGGCGCACGGGCGATCGACGAGCCGGTGGCGCGCCGCGTAAACGGTCGCCATTCCCCCCTCACCGATCGCGGCCTCGATCTGGTAGCGGCCCGCCAGCGTGCTGCCGATGCGCGGATCCTGGACGGATCTCAGCTCCGCGCCGCACAGAAAGCACGCCGTCGTGTCGTCGGGGAAGTTCAGCTTGCAGCGCTGGCAAGCCTTCATCGGATCCTCATCATCCCCCGCCGCCCGGCGGGTGTCATCGAACCCCCGGTCAGCTGTCGAAATCACGAGTGATTCCGGCGATGTTCGTAACTTAACAATCCTTCATACGGGATCGGGAACGCGCTTCACGCGCGGGATTCAGGTTCTTGCCAGGGCCGAGCGGCCCCGAAGGAGCAAAGAGAGATGTTTGGATTCCTGTTCGGTTCGATCTGCCTGATCGGGCTTTTCGTCGTGATCTCGCGCAGCCGGCGCTGGCACGGGTTCGGCCGGCACCGGCACGGCTACCGCCACGGCTTCGGACCGCGCGCCGCCCTCCACGGTTTGCTCGAGCGGCTCGACACCGGACCCGGCCAGGAGAAGGTG
>DASXWF010000597.1:0-3785 GCA_036503835.1 Polyangiaceae bacterium
CCCGCCGGTGGCCGCCGCCAACGTCGACCTCGACGCGCCGGAGGCGAAGCCCGCGAACGAAAACGTCACGCTCAGCGTGCGCTCCACTCCACCGTCGAACGTCGTCGTCGACGGGCGCCCGCTCGGCTCGACCCCGCGCGAAATCGCCGTCTCGCCGGGCGAGCACTCGATCGTCTTCGTCCACCCGAGCAAGGGACGGAAATCGGTGCGGGTGCGCGCCACGCCCGGCAAGGCCGCGGTCGCGAGCGTGGAGTTCTGACGGACGCGGCTTCGCCGGTCTCTTGCGCGGGCCGATCCCGATCGGCGCGGTCAAAAATGGCCGAGCAAGGTCAGGTTCAGGCTGTGGTCGTAGTCGATCGTGCCTTCCCTCGTGAAGCGGTTCCAAATCGCGTATTCCGTGAGGACGGACACGTGCTCGTGCAATCCGACGCCGACGCCGGGCAGGTGTAGGACCTCCTGCACCGTCACGTCTTCGTAACGAGCAAGGCTCAGGTTGTAGCGAAGCGTGACCGGCCCGATCGCGTACTCCGCGCCGGCGAGCAGGTACGTGTTGTGGGCCGAGCTCCTGCCGGCCGTGGGAGGTACGGCGTCGGCATCTCCCGCGTACGGGAAATCGGTGACGTTCGCCCCGTATTGGCGCAGGACCTCGCCCCACATCCCGAAGCCGCCCCAGGTGAGCTTCACGTCGGCGGCGAAGCGTTCGACGCCGTTGGTCTCGTCCGGAAGGTCGGCGCTGAAGTGCTCGGCGGACAGGCCGAGCTCGAGACGCGCGCGCGCTCCGAGCTCGAAGAACGGCTGGACGCGTCCGGCAAACGTGTTGCGCCGCCGCGCCCCCGGAATCGAAATCGTGTCGCGACCGCTCAGCGACGCGTTCGTGTGGCCGTCGACGACGAAGTACTGCACCCACAGCGCCGCCCCCGCGCGCTCGCCGAGCTTCGCCTCGAGCGAGACGCCGTTGTTCGGATCGAACTTCAAACCTTCGTAGACCTGGATGTTGCCGTAGAAGGTGTTGTCCCAGAACAGGCCGAGTTGCTTGTAGAGCTTGCCCGCCTTGATCGCGAACGGCGCGGCTTCGAACGACAGGTACGCCTGGTGAACCCACGCGAGGCCGTCGTAGTAGGGCCGCATCTTCTCGTTGCTGAGCCTCGGCTCGAAGTAGAGACCGAAGCGATCCCAGTGCGCCTCGAAGCGGAGGTTCGTGTAGATGAGGAACTGGTTGTCCCAGCCGTTCGTGGGTTGATAAAAGTAGAGCGCGATCCCTCCGCCGAGCGTGAAGTCCGGAGCCCACGCGCTCGCGACGACCGGCGCCGGCTGCGCGGCGGCCGTCGTGCGCTCGAGCGGACGCGGCTCTTCTCCAGGTCCGGGGACCGGACCGCCGAGGGCTCGGCTCGCCCAGCCCGTCAGGGCAGCGAGTCCGAGCAGGACCACCCTCGATCGAGGCAGCACGCCCCGGGGGACGTTAGCGGGCGCCAGGGACGACGTCACGGTATTTCCCTGAACGTCTGGAGAGTGTTTCAGGGCAGGTTTCAGCTCGGATGGAGCGAAAACGACCCCAGGCCGATGTCGCCCGAAACATTCCGGACCAATTCCTGGAGTTAAGAATCTTCATCATTCGCTGCGCGTCGCACCCCCTGCGCTGCGGGTCAGTCATCACCAGAAGGAAGCAGAAGGAAGCCAATGTCCGGAAACACTCTTCGCCAGCAAGCAATTTCATCGCTTTCGACCGCCAAGGTCGAGCCAGTTCCGCCGGGGCTCCCGAAGGCGGAGAAGCTCTTCGGTTCGGACGTCTTCGGTTACTCGGTGATGGAGGAGCGGTTGCCGAAGGATGTCTTCCGCGCGCTCAAGAGGACCATCGAAAAGGGGGAGCCGCTCGACCCGAAGGTCGCCGACGTGATCGCTTCCGCGATGAAGGACTGGGCGATGGCGAAGGGCGCGACGCACTACGCGCACATCTTCCATCCGCTCACCGGCTTCACCGCCGAGAAGCACGACAGCTTCCTGAATCCCGACGGCAAGGGCGGCGCGATCTCGGAGTTCTCCGGCAAAGCGCTGATCCAGGGTGAGCCCGACGCGTCGAGCTTCCCGAGCGGCGGCATCCGCCAGACCTCGGAAGCCCGCGGCTACACGGCCTGGGACGCGACGAGCTTCGCGTACGTGCTCGGCGGCACCACGCTCTGCATTCCGACGGCCTTCGTTTCCTGGACGGGTGAGGCGCTCGACAAGAAGACCCCGCTGCTGCGCTCGATGCAGGCGCTGAACCGGCACGCCCAGCGCATCCTCAAGCTGTTCGGCCACGAGAGCCCCGCGACCGTCGTCTCCTACGCCGGCGCCGAGCAGGAATACTTCCTGGTCGACAAGAGCTTCTACTTCGGCCGCCCCGACCTCCTGCTCGCCGGGCGCACGCTGTTCGGCGCGAAGCCCGCCAAGGGCCAGCAGTTCGAGGACCACTACTTCGGCGCCATTCCGGAGCGCGTGCTCTCCTACATGCTCGAAGTCGAGAAGGAGCTCTTCCTGCTCGGCATTCCGGTGAAGACCCGCCACAACGAGGTGGCCCCGAGCCAGTTCGAGATCGCTCCGGTCTTCGAGCAGGCGAACGTCGCGACCGATCACCAGCAGCTCGTGATGCTCACCCTGAAGAAGGTCGCGGAGCGCCACGGCCTCGTGTGTCTCCTGCACGAGAAGCCGTTCGCCGGCGTGAACGGCTCGGGCAAGCACGTCAACTTCTCGTTCGGCAACTCGACGCAGGGCAACCTGCTCGACCCGGGCGATACCCCGCACGAGAACGCGCAGTTCCTGGTGTTCTGCGGCGCCGTGATTCGCGCCGTGCACAAGCACGGCGGCTTGCTGCGCGCGGCGATCGCGTCGGCGGCGAACGATCACCGCCTCGGCGCGAACGAAGCTCCTCCGGCCATCATCTCGATCTTCCTCGGCGAGCAGCTCACCGACGTGTTCGATCAGATCAAGGCGGGCGGCGCCAAGTCGTCGAAGGCGAAGGGCACGCTGGAAATCGGCGTGGACGTGCTGCCGAAGCTGCCGAAGGATCCGGGCGACCGTAACCGCACGAGCCCGTTCGCCTTCTGCGGCAACCGCTTCGAGTTCCGCGCCGTGGGCTCGAACCAGTCGATCGCCGGCCCGCTGATCGCGGTCAACACGGCGGTCGCGGAGTCGCTCGACTTCCTCGCCACCAAGCTCGAAGCGAGCGTCGCGGCCGGCAAGGGCCTGAACGCCTCGATCCAGGCGATCCTCCAGGAGGTCGTCAAGGAGAACGGCGGCGTGATCTTCAACGGCAACGGCTACACCGCGGAGTGGCACGCCGAGGCCGAGAAGCGCGGCCTGCCGAACCTCCGCACCAGCGTGCACGCGCTGCCCGTGCTGGAGGCGCCCGAGGTGGTGCAGCTCTTCGACAAGTACGACGTGCTCACGCCGCGCGAGCTCAAGAGCCGCTACGAGATCTACGTGGAGCAGTACAACAAGTCGGTCGACGTCGAGGCGAAGCTCGCCGCGCAGATGGTCAAGACCCAGATCCTGCCGGCGGGCCTCCGCTACGGCAAGGAGCTGGCGGACGTCATCGCCTCGGCGAAGGCGGCCGGCCTCACCCCGAGCACGAAGCTTGCCACGCAGGTGACCAAGCTCACGGCGGAGATCGAGGACAAGCTCGGCAAGCTCGAGGCGGCCCACGGACACGGCGCCTCGTCGCCGCTCGACGAGGCGAAGCACCTGCGCGACGAGGTGCTGCCGGCGATGCTGAGCCTGCGCGAGTCGGTCGATGCGCTCGAAGGCGTCCT
>DASXWF010000598.1:0-2061 GCA_036503835.1 Polyangiaceae bacterium
CCCCGAGCGTCGTCGACGAGACGGCCCACTACCTCCAGGTACTCGGGTCGCGCGTACGGGCTCATCTTCAGGATTTCGGCGAAGGTCGCGATCGCGACCGACCAGCGAAAGTCGGCGTCCAGCTCCTCGCGAGCGTCGGCCACCGCAGCGGCTGCCAGCGAGCTCGCGACCTCCCGCGCCTCGTCCGCTTCCGCGGCGCCCGGCTGCTTGTAGCGAACCTTCACGAGCACGAGATCGTCCTCGGCGACCTCGACGGGCCCGGAATACTCGTCACCGTCCTCGACGGGGGGAGCGTCGTCGGGCATGGGCAGCTCCACGCCGCGCGGAACGATCTCGTAGAGCGCGGTCACGCGGTGGCCGGCTCCCACCTCGCCCGCGTCGACGGCGTCGTCGCGGAAGTCGTCGTCGGCGATGGCGCGATCTTCGTAGCCGAGCAGGCGGTAGGCCGCGACGTGCTCGGCGTTGAACTCGACCTGCAGCTTCATGTCCTTGGCGATGTGGATCATCGTCGAGAGCAGCCGCTCGTTCGCGTACTCGACGGCCTGATCGGCGTTCGAGATCACGGAGTACATGCCGTTGCCGGCGTTGCTCACCTTCTCCATCATCGAATCGTTCAGGTTGCCGGAGCCGAAGCCGAGCGTCGTGAGGGTGACTCCGCTCTTTCGCCGTTCTTCCACGAGGTCGAGCAGCTCCTCGTCCGAGGTCAGGCCGACGTTGAAATCGCCGTCCGTGCAGAGGACGATGTGATTGATGCCGCCTTCGACGAAGCCCGCCTGAGCCTGATCGTAGGCGAGGTTGAGTCCCGCGCCCCCGGCGGTGCTGCCCGCAGCTCCGAGAACGTCGATGATCGCGGCGATCTCGTCCTTCTCGGTCACGGGCGTCGGCGGCAGGAGCACCGCGGTCGACCCGGCGTAGGTCACGATCGAGACGCGGTCGGCCGGCTCGAGCACGTTCAACGCCTCGCCGAGCACGACCTTCACGAGCGGCAGCTTGTCTTCCGACGCCATGCTGCCGGAAACGTCGACCAGGAAGACGAGGTTCGCGGCGCCGCGCTCGGCGGGCGCGTGCTTGCCCTGGATCCCGACGCGGAGCAGCAGCGTCCCCACGTCGTAGAGCGCGGGCGCGGCGGCGAGGTGAATCCGGAAAGGATCCTCGGAGTCCTCTTCGGGCGCCGGGTAGTCGTAGTCGAAGTTGTTCACGTACTCCTCGAGGCGGACGCTGTCCGGATCGGGCAGCGTGTCGAGGCCGATGTCGCGACGGAAGATGTCGTAGCTCGCGGTATCCACGTCGGCGGCGAAGGTCGAGAGCGGGTCGTGCTCCGTGCTCACGAACGGGTTCGTGCGGGGGCTCTCGTAGCGGTCACCGGCGCCCCCAGCACCGGGGGACGCGTCCACGGCGTCATCGCCTTCCTCCGCGGGACCGGGGACCGAAGCCCTGCCGCCGCCACCGCTCGAGCCGGCACTGCCCTTCCCCGACGGCAGCCCCGTGCCGGACCCGCCTCCGGAGCTCGAGCTGCTGCCACCACTGCCCTGAGCGGGCGGTAGCCCGTTGGGGTCGTAAGAAGCGTCCTTGGACGTTTCGCTCCCCGCCGAAGCACATCCACCGGCCGTGAAGACCAAGACACCCACGCAGAACCAAGCTGACCGCCTCGTCATAAGCCACCTCGCGCCTCGGTTCAGCAAACGACATGCCAGGGGACGGCCCTTCCGAAGCGCTCGTCCCCTACGGAAAGCGCGGTGGGCTGTGCCGGGCTGTGCCAGAGGAACGACAGGTTTGTCGCCGCGCCGGGCGCCCACTGAACGTTTCGGTCCAGTGTGAACTAGCGCCGTGTCCCAAAAGTCGTGAACGACTTTTGGGAGCTGGCTTCGCCAGCTAGCGCTGCTTCGCAGCGCTGGCACTGACTGTCTCTGGGGGGCGTCCCGCCCCCCGAACCGGCTCCGCCGGTTTCGCCCCCCTCATCCGCTTCGCGGATGGCTAGTGCCGCCGCAAATGAATCGTTACTTGGGGGACGCGGCACTAGTTCGCGCAGCCGATGCGTGTCGTCGCGACGGCGACGTCGTC
>DASXWF010000599.1:0-3638 GCA_036503835.1 Polyangiaceae bacterium
GCGCCCCCTCGCCGCCGCGCGCACCGAGAACCTCGACATGCTGCGGATGGTGCCGGAGATTCTGGATCAGGGCGACATCGGCAGCTGCGTCGCGAATGCCGCACTCGGCGCTGTCCGCCTAAAGCAAAAGGTCCAGAGCGGTGAGCGCATGCCCGAGCTCGGTAGCCGCCTGCTCACGTACTACCTGTGTCGCGGCTACATCGGGACGGAGGAAAGCGACTCGGGTTGTCACATCCGCGATGCGTTCCGCGGCTTCAACCAGTACGGCTTCTGTCGCGAGTCCGCCTACCCCTACCGCACCAGCCGTTTCGCCCAGAAGCCGCCCGCTCACCTGTTCACGCGCGCTTTCGACCAACGCGACCCGGCCCGCTACTGGCGCATTTCGAGCCACGGTGAGCAGCGCATCGCCGAGCTGAAGGCAGCCATCGACGCTGGCAATCCTATCGTGTGCGGCGCGATGATTGGACAGGCGTTTCTGGATTGGGACGGGACGATCGGGATGAAGTGTCCGATGAGCGTTGGCGCTGCTGCGGGGCATGCGTTTTTTGTTGCGGGGTACCACGAGCACGGGGTTGTTTGCGTCAACTCGTGGGGACGCGACTGGGGTGACCTGGGGCGGTTCTGCGTCGCGTGGGATTCGCCTGAACTTGGCGACGCCGACAAGCTGCTCGACGTTTGGGTCGTCGAGCGAGCGCCGCAATTTAGCGACGAGCCAAGGAGTGCAGCGTGAGCGAACCAAACAAGTCACAGGTGGACCCCGAGCGCGTGCGGGAAGTTCTCGAAGCCTTGGACGGGATCCGGTTCCGAAGCGACAAGAAGCGCGAACCTGTAAGCGATACTTACAAGTTCGAACCGTCCGAAACTCCTGGAGATCCGAATGCGCTTCCGTAAAGCCAAACGCTGGCTCAACCGCCGCCTACAACTCGCCGGCTTCGCGCCACTGTTCCTGTCGGCCTGCTCGCAATGCACGCCGTTGCCTCCGCCCGACATCGAGCCGATTCCGGAGCCGCTGCCGGTCACGGCGAGTTCGACCGAAACGGCCAGCACGGCCTCGACGACCGGCTCTCCCGTTGCCAACTGCGAGACCGCGTGCGCCAATCAGCGGGCTCTCGGGTGCGAGATTGGGCAGGCAACGCCAGAGGGGCACGACTGCGTGACGGTGTGCCAGAATCTCGAGGATGGTCCTATTGCGAGTGTGCGGTGGGACTTGGCTTGCCTGAGCGGGGCGAGCTACTGTGAGGCGTGTCCGTGACTCGAGACCCGCGCGATCCTCGGCAGTGGCCCTGGTACGTTTTCTGGCCGTTGTGGGGACCGCCGCTGTTCCTCATTCTGCTCTGTGTGTACGCCGGATGGCGATGCGGGTGGCAACCGTGAGCCTCTGGCGTCGACTCGTTGCTTGGTGGCACGACTGGCGCGAGCGTCACGAAGAGGAAGAGGACGGGCCCGACACATGACCGCCCGCCAAGAAGGCCGCCTCCCCAGCCTGCTGCTGTCGCTGTTCGCGGTGGCGGTTTTGGCGGGGTTGTGGTGGTCGGCTTCAAACGGCTGGCTGTGATAGGATCACTGGCATGCGGCAACTGAAACGGGCGGAGTCATCGGAGCGCATGGCGGCTTGGTGGTACCAAGACCTGTGCAGAAGCCCGTGGCAACGGGGGCGACAGCCAACCGCCGCCCGGTGGCAGAAACGCGAGCGGCGTCGGGCATGCCGCCGCGTCGGAAAGCTGTGCTCCGCCGAACGATGACCGTCCGAATCTGCGAAGAGTGCCTCACTCGGAACGGCACCATGTCGATCTGCCCGGACGGGAAGTGTCGCAGGTGCGGACATGTCGCCGACCCGAACGTGCTGACGGTGGGCGAGATCCGCGCCATCGTTCGAGCGAAGCAGTCGGAGAAGCCATGACGCCGCGCAAGAAGAAGACCTACCATCGATGCGCCTGCTGGCTCTGCACGCCCTACAAGAAGCTCGAGCGGCGTGAGCCGCTCGCCACCTGAGAATTTCACCGTCGCAGTCGTCAGCTTAGGCGGTCGCTTTTCCAACGAGTGGCCAGCGATGAGCTGGCAGCAGGCGGTCACGCTGGCGCGACAGGCGAAGAGGGAGTGGCCGTCACGACTCGTGTTCGCGGGGGATGCCAAGCACGTTTGGAGGATTACCGATGACGGACTCGAATGACGGCCCCACGC
The DNA here is from genome assembly GCA_036503835.1 of Polyangiaceae bacterium. Lineage (GTDB taxonomy): Bacteria > Myxococcota_A > Polyangia > Polyangiales > Polyangiaceae > PMG-095. The sequence goes on from DASXWF010000599.1 coordinate 2,182, forward strand.
TCGAAGACTACTCCGAGCACATCGACGAGAAGCGCGCGGCCTGGCTACTGGCCAAACGCGCCGAGTTCGTTGCTGCGCTGGAAGCCGAGATTGGCCCACAGCAGAAGGGGTCGCAGCAGGTGTTCGACTACTGGCGTTCCGCTTTGGGGCCCGAGTGGTCAGGCGAGGACGTCTGGGAATACTCGCGCAAAAAGTCCTGGTGCGGCGGGTTCTTCCTCTGGGGCCTGCATCACGTCGGCGTGGCCACCGACGTCTACTGGCTGGACGGGCGTGGCTTCGTGGAGCCGACCAAGATGCCAGCGACGCGCGCCCCAAAGCCTGGCGACCTGGCCTACTTCAACCAGCCATACCAGCACTACGCCTGCGTCGTTTCGACCGACCTTGGCAAGCTCGTGACCATCGACGGCAACCAGCTGAAGGGCGTCACGAAGAACACGAAGCCGCTGCCGACGTGGGGCATGGAGAAGAAAGGCCAGTGCGTGTTTTACTCGGTACAGCCGTTGCTGCTGAAGGCGCTTGACGCATGACCTACGGCATCGACCTCAGCCATCACCAGCGAGCGAGCTCCGTGCCCTGGGCGACGATCGCACAGACGGCGACGTTCTGCATCTGCCGCACGAGCTACGGCGCCGAGCTACGCGATTGCGAGATTGCCAACCACATCCACGAGGCGCGACTGAGCGGGCTGACTGTCGGGGTGTACCACTTCTTTCGCCCGCACCACGACGCCGCGAAGCAATTCGAGCTGTTTCGGTCGGTCGTGAGCAGCGTCAACGCCTGCCTGCCCGGCGATATCGTTCCCTTCGTCGACATCGAGGCAGACCCAGTGCCGGCGCCTGGAGTTGCGGTCGCGCCATCCTGGTCGGACCCAGCGCGCGAACTCGTCGAGCGCATCTCCGCCGAGTACAACGGCTGCGGCGTCTACATCACCGCTCGAGAGTTCGGCTTCCTCGGCTCGCCTGCGTGGGTGCTCGAGCGGCCGCTGTGGGTGGCCCACTACCGCAACGGGTCACCGGCAACCCCAGCGGGTCGTGCCGCGCACATCCACCAGCACCGCGTCGGCCCATACGCTCCGGACGGTCCAGGCGGGGTCTTCGGAGGCGGCCTGGTGCTCGACCAGAACCGCGCGCTGCTCCCGCTGCCGCTGATTCCGTCGCTGGCGCCGCCCAACGCCATCGAGCCCGATGCGCCCACGCCGCGCTTTCCTTGGATCGGTCCGCCCGAGCTCGGGTTGCCCAGCGATGCATACGACGAAATGAGTGAGGGGCGGAGAAAGCACAACCTGGAAGAGAAGTGACCGAACCCAAGCCACCCGCCATGCCCAAAGGCGACCCGTTCCAGCCTCCCGACGGCCCCGTCAGCCACGAACAACTGTTCTGGGGCATGTTCGCAATCAAAGCGAGTCTCGACGATCTGCTGCTCCGTGTCGTCGGTGACGAGGAAAAGCAGAAGCACGA
>DASXWF010000600.1:0-15660 GCA_036503835.1 Polyangiaceae bacterium
CTTCAACGGTGATCACACGACGCTCGACGGCCAGTATGCGTTCTCGCTCTGGAGAGAAGGGGATCTCATCGCCGATCGGCGCGCCTTCGCGCTCGAGCCGAACTTCGGCGCCGGCGAGTATCGCGTATTCCTCGGGCTCTACTCGGGGACGAAGCGGATGCCCGTTCAACGAGGATCGGCGTCGGAAGAGCGGCTCGAAGCCGGCACGCTCATCGTCGAGTGAAGGAGACGGCCCCGGCGCTCGGCCGGTGGGCGGGTCGCGCTGCGCGTCTCGGCGTGAGACGGTACCCGGACTCGACGATCGAAGGCGGGGCCGAACCGGGCCCGTCGTTTTTTGCCCTGCGCGACCCCCTGCGAGGCAAGCCTGCGCGCGCTCGCGTGACACCGGCGGAAAACGAGGCTAAGGCCGAACGGTGAGCGGGACCAAATCCGAGCGACCGCCGATTTCCGAGCGAGCGAGCGCCGACCGACGGAGCGCCGATCGCATCGACGTAACTTGGTCGGTGGACTGCGAGACGGAAGACACCTTCCTGTACGCGAACATCACGAACATCTCCGAGGTGGGAATTTTCGTTCGCACCAACGAGCCGCTCGAGGTCGGGACGCGCGTGACACTCAAGTTCGCTCCTCCGGGCAGCTCCGACGCGCTCACGCTCACGGGGCAGGTCCAGTGGGTGAACCCGATCCGCATGCTCGCGAGCAATCCCAATCCGGGCATGGGCATCCGCTTCATCGACCTGACCCGCGAGAGTCGCGAGCGCCTGGTCAGCGTGGTCCGCACGATCGCCTACGTGCGGAGCTCCACGAACTGAGCGAAGTTCCCGGCCATTTCTTGCGCGAAGCGCGCTGCGCACCGGCGCGCGCAGGCCGCGGAACTGCTCGCCGGCTTGCCATTCGGAAAAAAGCCTGACAGAAGGAAGCGCCTGCCCTCGGGCCGGACCACGATGCGACCTCGTTTTGCCGCCGACTACCGGACCTTGCTCTGGGTGACGTTCGCCGCCCTGCTCGTCGCAGCGCAATTCGCGCGGCCCGAGCTCGTGGTGTGGCTGTGCTTGCCGAGCTGCTACTTCGCCCTGAGCTGCGGCGTGATTGCCCACAATCACAATCACTGCCCGACGTTCGCCTCGAAGGGCATGAACCAGCTCTTCGGCAACGTCATCTCGATCTTCTACGGCTATCCGGTCTTCGCCTGGATCCCGACCCACAACCTGAACCACCACAAGTTCGTGAACCGCGCCGGGGACGCGACCATCACCTGGCGCTTCACCAACAAGCACACGCTGCCGGTGGCGGTCAGTTACTTCTTCGTCTCGAGCTACTACCAGGGCTACCCGATCCGCGACTTCATCAAGAAGGCGCGCGAGCAGAACCCGGCGCTCTACCGGCGCATCCTCGTTCAGTACACGGTCTGGGGCGGAAGCCACGCGGCGCTGCTCGCGACGGCGGTCGCTCTCCACGGGTTGCGCACCGGTCTCTACGTCTACGTGTTCGCCTGTCTCATCCCGGCCTTCTTCGCGCTCTGGACGATCATGCTCTTCAACTACGAGCAGCACGTCCACACGGACCCGTGGTCGAAGCACAACCACTCGCGCAGCTGGGACGGGCGTTTCTTGAACTTCCTGCTGTTCAACAACGGGCTCCACGCCGCGCACCACGAGAATCCCGGGACGCACTGGAGCAAGCTGCGCGCTTGCCACGAGCAGATCGCCGGCGCGATCGATCCGCGTCTCATCGAGCGCAATCTGTGGTGGTACTGGGCCAAGCAGTACCTTCTGGCGCCGTTCTTCCCGCGTTTCGGTTCGGTGCAGATCGGCCGGGCCCCGTTCGAGCCCCCGACGGGCGAGCTCGAGGTCGTCACCTCGGCCGAGGTGGAACTCGGTGAGGCCGGCACCAACGCGGCCATGGTCAGCTAGCGCGCCGTCCTCGCAGCGCTCACTGCCGCGTCTCGCCCACGTTGCTCGGCGGAGGAGCTGCCTGCTGCGGCGGCTCGGCGTTCATGTCGCCGGCCCCCGGCTTCGCTGCGGCCTTCGCGTCGACCGGCGGCGGGCTCGCGGCGGCCTTGGCCTTCCTCGCCGCGACCTGAACCGGAGGATCGATGCGATCGAGCTGCGCGAGTCCGGCCTTGGCACGGTCACCATGGCTCGGCACGTCGAGCAGCGCCTGGTAGGTGCGGCGCGCCTTCTCCGTGTCCCCGAGCGTCTCGTAGCAGGCGGCGGCTTCGAGGGTGGCGTCGTAGCCGGCCTTGGTGCTCGGGTAGCGCGTGGGCACCTGATCGAAGAGCGCCGCCGCCGCCGAGCAGCCTTCTTCGCCCTTCGCCGCGCGGGCGGCGTGCAGCGCGGCGTCGGCCGCTTCGGGACCGCCGCGCGCCGCGACGCCTTCGAACTGCTGGCGAGCTTCCTTGTAGCGACCGTTCTGGAGCGCGGCGAGCCCGGATTGAAACGCGCTGTCGCCTTCGCCGGTGGCTTCCGCCGTCTGCTCGGCGACGGGGGCCGCCGCGGCGGGAGGCCGGCTCCGCGCCGATAGGCGGCGCGGGCCGCCCGCCGCGACTTCGTCGCCGAGCGTGCCGTGTGCATCGGCGGCGCGATCGGGCAGCGCGCTCGCCGCCGTCGCCGGCAGCACCGCGACCGATTCGGGATCGGCCTGGGCGACCCCGCGCTCGGTGACGGACATGTTGTCGCGATCGCCGGGTCGCGCGCGCAAGAACACGAGACTGCCGCCGATCGCGAGCAACAGGATCGCCGCCATCGCGAGCTGTGGTCGCATCGCGTAGCCGGCGAGCACCGAGACTGCGCGACCGGCGCGCTGCCGGAACGGCAGGCGCTCGCGTCCGTGTCGTTCCGCCTCCAGGATCTTGAGCTCGAGCCCTTCGGGCGGATCGACGAGCGGCAGCGTGCCGACCTCGCGCGTGGCGCGCAGGCCCGAGAGGATACCGCGGCAGCGCGCGCAGCCGTCCGTATGGCGCCGCGCCGCGGCCGCGGTGAGCTCGTCGAGCTCGTCGTAGAGGAGGTCGAGCACGACGCGATCGAAGCGTTCGCAATCCATGACTAGCGCGCGCCTCCTCGCGACGGCACGCCGGCGCGCGCCGCGAACGGCAGGATTGTAGCGGGGTCAGCGCAGCGCACGGGCGTACTCCTCGAAATCGGCGAGTGCGGTGCGCAGGCGATCGAGCGCGTAGCGCATGCGGCTCTTCACGGTGTTCTCGGCGACGCCCGTCACCACGGCGATCTCCTTGAACGGAAGGCATGCGAGCTCGCGCAGCAGGAACACCTCGCGCTGCTCCTCCGGCAACGTGTCGACCGCTTGCACGAGCATGGCCGTCATCTGCGACGTGGCCGCGGTGCGTTCCGCGCTCGCGCTCGGGCGAGCGTCGGCGATGGAGTCGCCGAGCGCGCGCGCCTCCTCACCGGGGCCGAGCGGCTGGTCGAGCGACGGGTGCCGGCGGTGCGCAGCCTTGCGCAGCTGATCGATGCAGAGGTTCCTCGCGATCGTGTAGACCCAGGTCGAGAAGCGCGCCTCGTGCTTGAACTCGCTCGCGTTCTGAACGACGCGCATGAAGACTTCCTGCGTCACGTCTTCGGCTGCGCTCGGTTGGCGGAGTTGGCGGTACACGAAATTGTAGAGGGGCTTGTGATGGCGTCGCACCAGGGCGGCGAACGCATGGCGATCGCCGCGCTGGTAGCGGACCATCAATGTTTCGTCGGTTGCGTCGCCCTGGTCGGCCGCCATGGAGCACGAGCAGTGCCGGCGGGGTGGGAGGTGTCGGGCCTCGCGGAGGGCCCTCGGTTGCCTTGGGACCTCTGCTTCTGGACGTCTCAGCGCGGGGTTCGATCTCCGTCCGCGGCGCCGATCTGACAACTACGCCGCGTGGCGCCGAGCGGCAAGATCGGAATAAAATCATGGCCCTAACCAACGGGTCAGCTGGCCGGTCCAGCCACTTTTGCCTAGATCGAAAATCGAAGCGGGGACCGAGCGGGCAAGGGCCTCGGGGCAGAGACGAGGGTCGGGGCGAAAGGGCGCCGCTGTCCGGCCCGGCCGCTGGGGGCAAAATACCTCAGCCCAATTGTCTTCCCGCCAGCCACCGAAGGCGTAAGTATTCGCCGTCAGCCAACGCGGCTGTCTTGTGGATGCGGGCCATGGACGAACGAAACGGGAGTCCCGAGCGGGAGCCGACGGCCCGGGTCAATTGGTGGAAGTGGCCGCGACGCTTGAAATTGTTCTGAATCTGAACGCACTCAGACGAGGGAAGATGAAACGCTCGATTGTTGCCTGCTCGCTTGCCGTTCTCGCGGCGCTCGCCGTTCCGACAGCGTTTGCACAAAGCAGCGCGAAGCCTGCCGGCTCCGGCGCCGCGCCCGCGGCCGCTGCTCCGACGAGCACGGCCGCGCCTGCCGCGGGGAGCGCGCGTCCGACGAGCGCGGCTCCCGCCGGCACGACCGCTGCGCCTGCTACCGGCACGCCGCCGGCCACGACGACCCCGACCACGGCGGCGCCCGCCCCGGCGACGGCACCTGCCGGCACTCCGCCCGCTACGGCCGGCGCCGCGGCGCCGACGCAGCCGCTCGACGGCTCGACGTACGTGGTGCGGCTGCGCGATCTCGAGCAACGCGTGGACGAGCTCAAGGAGCAGATCCGGCGCAGTCACACGCGCTTGAGCTTGCTGAGCGACACCATCCTTTCGGGCGGCGTCGGCGGAGCGCGCGCGGAAATCAGCTTCAAAAACGAGCTGAGCAACGCCTTCCACCTGACGGGCGCGACGTTCGTTCTGGACGGCGCGGTGCAATACAACAAGCAGGACGACACGGGAGCGCTCGCCGACCAGAAGCAGATCCCGATTTTCAGCGGCTCGATCCCGCCGGGCGATCACACGCTCCAGGTCGTGCTCAAGCTGCGCGGGCACGGCTACGGCGTGTTCTCCTACCTGCGCGGGTACAAGTTCAACGTCCCCGCTACGCATTCGTTCACGGTGAGCGAGGGCAAGGCCATCAAGCTCGAGGCGATCGTCTGGGAGAAGGGCGACGTGACCACGCCGCTCGAAGAGCGACCCGCGATCCGCTGGCGGCAGACGCTCGGCAGTACCACGGACGAAGGAAAGCCCGACGCGGCGCCGGCCGCCGTACCCGTGAAGGCGGGAGCATCCGGTAACGTCTCGGTCGGTGGCGGGGCCAAGTGATGCGCCGCTTTCCGAGCACCGCGCTGGCGCTCGGGGTGGTGTGGACGACCTTCACCGCGCCAGCCCTGGCCATCGATTCGGGAACCGCGCGCGGGCGCGCGGACATTGCGATCCGCGCCGTCGAGAGCGAAGCGGGTAAGGGTCCCGACCCGAGCCGCTTGCGCCTGCCTCCGCCCACCCCCGCGCAGCGCGTGGCGGCGGGCGACATGCTGCTCCGCACCAAGGACTACGATCGCGCGGTGGAGACGCTGAGCAAGGTGCTCGAGCTCCACCGCCGCGGGGAAGTCCCCGAGAACGCGCTCGCGGACGCCACGTTCCTGCTCGCGGAGTCCTACTACCGTTCGAATCAGTTTCTGTCCGCGCGGCGCCACTACCGCGAGGCGCTCGATAAGGCGGGCCAGCCCGCCTTCGGCGCGTACGTGGGCCGCAGCCTGAGCCGGCTGGTCGACATCGCGCTGCGCACGGGGGATCTCGACAGCCTCGAGTACGTGTTCGCGCGCCTGAACTCGCTGCCGACCGGCGACGCGACCGGGTCCGTGGCCTACGCGCGCGCCAAGGCGCTCTTCGCGCGTCGTGATTTTGCCGCCGCGAAGTCCGCGGCCGGCGGCGTGCCGGCCGGCTCGGAGTACGCGCTCCAGGGCCAGTACCTACTCGGCGTCATCCTCACCAAGGAAGCGTCGCTGCAGAAGCCGGCGCTCGACGCGACGGGCGCCCCCTCGCTCCGCCACTACGCGCAGGCGACGGAGCAGTTCCGGCGCGTCGCTCGCATGCCGGCGACCACGCCGGCGCAACGCCACGTGGTCGACCTCGCCTGGATGGCGGTCGGACGCCTGAGCTACGAGTCCGAAGCGTACCTCGAGGCGGCGGAGGCCTACAGCCACGTGGATCGGCAGTCGCCCGAGTTCAGCACGATGCTCCACGAGCTCGCGTGGGTGTACGTGCGCATCGGCGACTACCAGCGCGCCCAGCGCGCGCTCGAGGTGCTGAGCATCGCCGACCCGAACAACCTCGACATCGCCGACGGCTCGCTGCTGCGCGCGGACCTCTTGCTGCGCTCGGGGGAGTTCGACAAGGCGCTCACGCTCTACCGCTCGGTGCGCGGTCGCTTCGACCCGATCCGCGATCAGGTCGACCGCTTCATCGCGTCGACCTCCGATCCGGCGTCGTATTACGACCGGCTCACCGCCGATCCGGACATCCAGACCGACGACAAGGTGCCGTCGGTCGCGCTGGCGTGGGCACGCGAGCAGGCCGAGGACGAGAACGTGTTCATCGTGATCGACGACGTGAACCGCTCGCGCGACCTCGTGAAGCAGAGCCGCAAGCTCGCGGCGAGGCTCACGGGCGTGCTGGCCGTGCCCACGCGCGCCAAGGCGTTCCCGGAGATTCGCGCCGCGCTCGAGCAGACGCTGAGCCTCTTGAACAAGCTCGGCCGCGCGCGACTGCTCCTGGCGCAAGGCATGGACGACGTTGCGAACGAGCCGTCCGGCGAGCTCGCGAGCGTGCGCGAGGAGCGCCGCGGCTTGATGAAGCGCATGGGCTGGCTGCCGATCACGGCCTCGGATTTCTCGCAGCGCGACGACGCCGGCGCGCGCCAGTGGAACCAGGTGTCGCAGTCGCTGCAGAACCTTACGGTCGAGGCGGACAAGCTCCGCGCCATGATCAACGCGCTGAAGCGGGTGCTGCGCGAGGGTCAGGCCTTCGGCGTGACCGCGGATCCGGCGACGCGCGAGCGCTTTCGGCTCGAGATCGAGGCGAACGAGCAGGATCTCGTGGGCTACGAGCGCCGGATCGAGCAGTACCGCGACGCCATCGGCACGGGGCGCGCGCAGTCCGGCTTCGGCGATCAGCGCTACGTGGACGACGAGCAGCTCCGCAAGCGCTTCCGCGAGGTGTTCGCGCGCGAGGTGGCGCTCGCGGCCGCCGGTCAGGACGGCGGCGACGCGGCGGAGTACGCGCGCTCGATCCAGAGCGTGCTGCAACGCGCCGAGGTGATCGAGATCCGCCTCGACGGTAACCGCGCCGATCTCGAGAGGAGCGCGCTCGCGAAAGCCGAGGTGCTAAAGCAGCAGATCGGTGACGAGCTCGCGTCGATCGAGACGCGCGCGGCGAGCCTCGACCAGGTCGACCAGGAGGCGCGCCTGGTCGTGGGCCAGGTGGCGATGCGCGCGTTCGCGGCCGTGCGGGATCGGCTGAAGGGCATCGTGCTCCGCGCCGACATCGGCATCGTTCAGGAAGCTTGGGAGGAGCGCGAGGAGCAACGGCTGCGGGTGCGCAACCTGCAACGCGAGCGCGCGCGGGAAGAACAGATGTTGAACGACGAGCTGCGCGAGGTTCTCGAGGACGCGGAGGAAGACCAGTGAGCCGCCTGCGTTTCAGCGCTCTGGTCGCGATCGGCGCGTTCGCCGTCGTGCCGGCCGCGCACTCTCAAGCCCCGAAGCCCGCCGCCTCGGCGAGCGCGGCGGTGACCGCGAGCCCGGCTCCCACGGCCAGGGCGAGCGCCGCGCCTCCCGTCGCGACGGCTCCGGCTACGGTCCAGGCTCCGAAAGCCACGACGGGAACGGGTTCGGCCGCCGCGCGGGCGAAAGCGAAGGCCTCGGCGCAGCCGCCGCCGACTCCGGCGCAGTTGCGCGCCTTCCAGCTCCTGAACGAGGAAGCGCGCACCTACGAGAAGGACTCGAAGGACTACCGCCGGCTCATGACGATGGTGGTGCGCCACCACTACGAGAGCCGCAGGAAGCGCGTGCTCCAGAGTCTCGACCGCGAAATCCAGATCGAGAAGTACGGGCTCGAGAACGCGCGCAACGAGGCGATCTCGCGGCTCGAGGAGTTCGTGGCTCGCTACAGCGGTACGAACTCCGATCGGCAGGCGACTCCCGACGCGATGTTCCGGCTCGCGGCCCTCTACGAGGAGCGCGCGCGCGAGCGAACCGAAGGCGACATCGCGACCGGTCTCGAGCCCGCGATCGCGCTCTACCGCCGTCTGATCCGCGAGTACCCCGAGTACGAAGAGCTCGCGGCCGTTCACTACTACCTGGGCCACACCCTCACCGACTCCGGCCGCATCGACGAAGGCCAGCAAGCCTGGCACGTGCTCGTCTGCCAGAACCGCTACAAGATCCTCGACGATCCCAAGGACGCCGGGAAGATCCTGGTCGAGCCGCTGCCCCAGGACCACGACCCGAAGTTCTGGGACGAGTGGAGCAACAAGCACCCGATCCCGCTCGATCAGGATCGGCAGGTGCGGCGCCCCGCTCCCGCGAAGGCCAAGACCGCGCGCGCAGGAACGCCGAAGCCGGGTTCGGTCGACGCCGAGGAGCTCACGTACGTCGATCCGTACGACGGCTGCACGCCGATCCCGCAGCCGACGATCGCACCGGGCGAGGATCCCCGCTACGTCGCCGAGGTCTGGTGGCAGGTCGGCAACTACCACTTCGACCAGATCGATCCGCGCGGCGGCCCCTACAACCTGAACCGCGCCGTCACCGCGTACGAACGCTCGATGGAGTGGAAGAAGCCGCCGATCTTCGGCGTCTCCATGTACAAGCGCGCCTGGAGCTTCTTCAAGCAGCAGCGCTACCACGCCGCCGTCAACGAGTTCGTTCGCCTCTTGCACTACGCGGACGAGCAGGAAGCCAAGACCGGCGATCCCGGCGCCGATTTCCGCGCCGAGGCCTACACGTACATCGCCGGCTCGCTCACGTACGTCGACTTCGAGGGCCCGCCGCCCGAGCACCCCTACGTGCCGCGCAGCGACGTGCTCGACACCGAGACCGATCCCCTGGCGGCCGAGCAGAAGATGGCGATCGCCATCGAGCGCGTCCAGGACCCGAAGCTCGTCCCCCAGGACAAAAAGTGGACGGTCGAGATCTACAAGTCCCTGGCGCAGGAGTTCATCGAGATCACGCAGAACCGCAACGCGGTCGCGATGCTCGAGCTCACGCTGCGGAAGTTCCCGCTGAACCGTGACGCGCCGGTCATGCAGAACAAGGTCGCCGACCTGTACGACGAGCTCTCGCGGCTCGCGCCCGACGGCTCGGCGGCGAAGATCGAATACGGCGCCAAGGCGCTCGAGGCGCGCACCAAGCTCGCGTCCTACGTCGGTACGAACACGCCGTGGGTGGAGGCGAACAAGGACGACCCGGAAGCCCTGCAGACGGCCGAGCAGCTCGTGCGCGGCGGCCTGAAGAAGGCGGCGGCCGACCACACGAACTTCGCGCGCGGCTACTACCAGCGCGCGCTCGAGCTCAACAACGAGGGCGAGCAGCGCGCGCTGATCGAGAAGGCGATCACCGAGTACAAGCTCGCGGACGCGGCCTGGGCGGGCTACCTGGAGCAGGATCCGACCGCGCTCGACGCGTACGAGAGCCGCTTCTGGCTGGCTGACGCGCGCTACTGGGGCGTCGTGCTCGGCATCGCGCTCGAGCGTTCGCCGGACCCCGAGCAGGTGACGCGGGCCCGCGTCGCGGCGGTGGACGTGCGCGACTCGAACGAGGACGACAAGTACCTGCAGCCGTCCGCGTATTACATCGTCACGCTCGCCGACAAGGTGTTGGAAGACGAGCACCGCAAGTTCGCCGCCACGGGCGGCAAACAGGGCATCGAGAAGCGCGAGCGCGTGCGCCAGTTCGGCGAGGGCGATCAGGCGAAGGTCATCCGCGACGAGGTCCCGCCCGCCGTGCTCGCGACGATCCGCGCTCGCGACGAGTACAACGATCGCATCGCCTACGAGCGCGACCCGCAGAAAAACGGGCAGCTCTACGCGTTCCAGGCTGCGGATCAGTACTTCCTGTACGGCCAGTTCTCCGAGGCGCGCACGCGCTTCCAGCCCATCTACGATACGCAGTGCGGCAAGACGGAGTGGGGCTACAAAGCCTGGGAGAAGCTCGTGAGCATGGCGGCGCTCGAGAACGACGCCACGACCAGCCGCAAGCTCGCCGAGGCCAAGAGCTGCGCCGTGAACGAGGAGACGCGCGCGGCGGAGGAATCGCTGCGCCGCCCCGTGATTCAAGGCGCGGCTTATCTCGACGCGCGCGCGATCTTCGAGCAGGCCGAGAAGATGAAGGACGGCCCCGAGCGCACGAAGAAGTGGCGCGAGGCGGCTGCCGCCTACAAGGTCGCGCTCGACGCGGCGCCCGGCAACGACTCGGCGCCGGAAGCCGCGATGAACGGCGCGTACGCCTACAAGCAGGTCGGCGAGTACGACAAGGCGATCGAGATGTACGAGCTCTTCATCGCGCGCTACGGCAGCGAGACCACGCTCGACAAGCTCCAGCGCGGCGATCCGAACGCGCAGCCGCCGGTCGCCGCGAACCCGCAGCAGTACGAGACGCGCGTGAAGTACCTGAAGAACGCGTACGACGCGCTCGCGGGTTCCTACGTGCTCTTCTTCAACTACCCGCGCGCCGCGGAGACGTTCGACAAGATCTCCGCGACCAACCGCTTCAAGCAGGAGGAGCGGCGCGAGGCGTCGCGCCAGGCGCTGACGCTCTACTCGAGCCTCGGCGATCGCACCGCCATGCTGCGGGCGCGCCAGAACTTCGTGGCGCTGGGCGCGTCGCCCAAGGAGGTCGCGGAGGCCGACTTCATCGTCGCCTCGGCCGAGCTCAAGCGCTGGGATCGCTTCAGCCCGGACACGGGCGCCAACGCGAACGCACGCCGCGGCGCGATGCGCGCCATGGACGACTACTACGAGGCGAACAAGAGCCGCGACCCCGCCGCTCAGTACGTCGTGCAGGCGGCGTACTGGTCCGCCGTGACGCGCCAGGCCGTCAACTCGAACGAGGCCAACAAGTTCTGGCAGAACACGATCGCCGCGTTCGACAAGTGGCAGCGCATGGCGCCGCGCGAGGGCGGCAAGAACACCGCGCTCGGTTCGCAGGAAGCGAAGATGGCGGCCGAGGGCGAGTTCACGATGCTCGATCGCGAGATCGAGCAGAAGTTCGACTACGAGACGGGCCACCACCGCTTCAAGGGCACCACCGTCGAAGTCGTGAAGCAGTACACGGCGGAGGCGGCGACGGCGAAGGGCTGGTTCGACAAGCTCCAGCACATCTCGGACGCGTACGTCTCGCCCGAGTGGACGATCGCCGCGATCTCGCGTCAGGGCTCGCTCTACGATTCGCTGCGCACGGGCCTCTACAACGTGCGCCCGCCCGCGCTGAAGATGTTCGACGCCAAGACCGAGGCGCTGCTCAAGCGCGCCGAGAACAGCGACGACCCCGACCTGCAGGCGAAGGCCGACGAGGTTCGCGTGCAGGTGCAGGAGGCGTGGCGCAAAAAGCGCGATCAGGAGCTCGACAGCGCCGACAAGATCATGGTCGATCGCTACGCGACGAGCGTCACGCTGGCGCGCCGCTACAACGTGTCGAACCCGGCCGTCGTGCGCGCGATCCGCCGGCTCGCGTTCATGACGGAGGTGATCGGCGAGGTGAAGATGAAGCAGTTCACTTCGACGGTGAAGGAGCTCGGCTACACCGAGGGCATGTTCCAGCGCATGCGCCCGGGTCAGGTCTCGGCCCCGCCGCCGCAGGGTCTGCCCGAACCGCTGCCGGTGATCGTGGGAGGTGCGCCGTGAATCGTGTGCTTTCGCTGCCGCTGCTCGCGGCGCTCGCGTTCGCGAACGGCTGCGCGAGCAAACCGCCGAAGGGCGCAGAGGCCCCGCCCACCGCCGATGGCGCGGCGAACACGCCGGTCGCCCCGGGCGCGGAGGGGCCGCAGGTCGGCATCTCCGACGGGCTGACCGGCGGCGAGGGCTCGCAGCGTCCCGCCATGAATGCCTCGGCGGCGCAGGCGTATTCGGCGGGAATCGGCTCGTTCAAGAGCGGCGATCTCGCGGGGGCGAAGACGCAGTTCCAGCGCGCGACCCAGGCGGACTCGAAGGCGTATCAGGCGTACTACTCGCTCGGAGTCGTCGAGGAGCGCCTGAACGAGATTTCGAACGCGCTCTCGAGCTATCGGCAGGCGACGCTGATCGTACCCGACTACGAGCCCGCGATCTTCGCCTACGCCGTGCTGCTCGCGCGCGGCGGCAAGGGCGACGAGGCGATGGAGTACCTGAGCAGCCGCGCGGCGGCGATGCCGAAGAGCGCCGCCGTGACCGCTGCGATGGGCGAGGTGAAGTCGATCCAGGGCGACTCGGGCGCGGCGCAGCGCTTCGCGCAGGAAGCGCTCAAGAAGAACCCCGACTACGCGCCTGCGATGATCGCGCTCGCCCGCGATCATTACCGGGCGCGCCGCCTGGATCTCGCGCTCTACACGCTGAAAGCGATCCTCGACGGCTACGGCCCCGAGAATCCGCCGCGCGACAAGAACAACGCGGAGGCGCGCCTCTTGCGCGGCCTGATCCTCAAGGAGCAGGGCAACCGTCCCGCGGCGATCGACGATCTCGAGAAGGCGCTGGCGATCCGTCCGGACCTCGTGGAGGCGCGCCTGCACCTCGCGGCCTACATGCTCGAGTCCGGCAACGCGACGGGCGCGGCGCCGCTGCTGGAAGGGGCCGTGCGCTACGACAACGATCACGTCCTCGCGCACCTGAACCTCGGCGACGCCTACCGCTTGCTCGGCAAGACGGCCGAGGCGAAGCGCGAGCTCGAATGGGTGCAGAAGAAGGACCCGCAGCTCGCGCAGGTTCACTACAACCTCGGCTTGCTCTACCTGTTCTCCGACAGCGTCCCCGGCATGTCGCCGGGGCAGGCGACCGACGCGGCCATCTCGGAGTTCGAGCAGTACAAGAAGATGCGCCCGCGCCAGGCGGGTTCCAACGACGATACCGAGGAGCTCATCACGCGCGCCAAGGCGAAGAAGGCGATGGTCGAAGCGGCAGCGGCCGAAGCAGCCGCCGCGAAGGCGGCTCCTGCTCCGGCGCCCGCGACTCCGCCGGCCGGACAGTCGTCGTCCGCTTCGTTCGACACGCCTCCCGCCGGGGGCGCGGCCAAGCCCGCGGCTCCGTCCTCTTCCGCATCGTTCCCCAGCACGCCGCCTCAGCCGGCGAAGAAGTGAGCGCCGTCATGCCCGTTCGGTTCTGTCCTGCTCTGGTCCTGTTCGGCCTGCTGCTCGTGACCGGTGGCGCGCACGCTCAGAAGAAGAGCCGCGTCATCACCATCAGCGAGGTGACGATCGTAGGCCGCGTGCAAAAGCCGATCGCCGCGGTCGACGTGAGCCGCATCCAGCCGAAGCTCACGCTCGCGGAGCTCAAGCAGCCGTTCGTCGACCGCATCGAGAAATCGATTTCGCGCGATCCCTTCTGATACGACCTGTCGGAATTGGCAGGATCGAGCCCTTGGATCCGCTCGCGCGCGTCGGCAGCATCGTGGTCGCGGCGTGGACGTCCGGGCTCGCGTGTGTGGCGATCGCCTTCTGGCAAGCGCGGACGATCGAGCGCCGGCGCTCCCCGGGAGTGGAAGCACTGCTCGATCGCGTTCGCGCGGCGGGCGAGGGTTTCGCCGAGGTCGAGCTGCGTGAGCTCGGTTCGGAGGCGGAGCGCTCCCTCGCGCTCGCGCAACTTCTGCCGCGTTCGCTGACGCGCGTCGCGCTCACGAGCGGAACCGCGCTCGCCGTGCTCGTACTCGCGGCCGGCGGCGGACCGGTCGTGTTGCATGTGACCGGTGCGCTCGTGGCGTTCAGCGGAGGCGCCGTCGGGATGGCCGGAAGTGCGCTGCTCGGCCAGCGGGCCAGGGCGGCGGCCAGCGTGGCCAAAGCGGAGTGGCGCTCTCACCTGAATGAGGTGAGGCGTCGCATTTCGAAACAGCTCGTTCCGACCCAAGGATTGCCCACGCGGGCCGTTTGAAGATGGACCCAGGATGAAACCGTACGCTATCCTCGTACAACGGGAACGGGACACCAGGGCCCATTGTCGGAGCGGTATCGGAGGTAAGGCTTACGCATGACTCAGGGACCCACGCCAGGAACATCGCCGTCGAACCGACCTGGGCAGATGACCGCCGTGATGCGGGCTGTCGCAGCGACGGGCCCCAAGGTCCTGCGCATCGGCGTCGTGCAGGCGGGGCGGGTGATCGAAGAGCGCATCATCAAGCAGCGCACGCACGTCACCGTCGGTCCGAACGAAAAGAATCTGTTCGTGGTCGGCGGCAGCCTGCCTTCGTCGTTTCGGCTCTTCGAGCTCGTGGGGAACGACTACCACCTGAACTTCCTCGACGGAATGACCGGTCGCGTGGCGCTGCCGACGGGCATCTCCGATCTCGCCGTGCTGCGAGGTCAGGCACGCCGCACCCCGCAAGGCGCATATCAGGTGCGTCTCACCGAAGACGCACGCGGCAAGGTCGTCGTGGGGGACGTGACGTTCCTGTTCCAGTTCGTTGCGCCGCCGCCGGTGCAACCGAAGCCGCAGCTGCCGGTCTCGGTGCTGCGCGGTGCTTCCGGCATCGACTGGAACACCACGATGATCGCGGCGCTCTCGTTCCTCGTGCACTTCCTCGCGCTCGGATCGATCTACTCCGACTGGTTGGATCCGGTGATCGACGACGAGGTCAGCGTCGCCAATCTGATCGACTCGCTGAAGTCGTTGCCCGCGCCGCCGCCGCCCGACGAGAAGCCGGCCGAAGAAGCCGAGAAGAGCGACGAGAAGGCCGCGCCCGAAAAGACGCCGGAGAAGAGCACCGCCCAGGCGCCGACGGCGAAGGCGGACAGCGGCAAGGTGAGCGCGGCCGAAAAAGCCTCGCTCATGCAGGAAGCCGAGCGCGTCATGCTCGAGACGCTGGCGGCCCTCACGAACACGGGTCCCGCGACCGAGGGCGTGCTCAGCCGCAGCGAAGTAGCGATGGGCGCGCTCGACGCGGCGGCCGCGAGCGACAAGGCGGTCGGCTCCGGAAGCGATCCGCTCGGCTTGTCACGCGGCGGCGGTGGGACGTTGCGCCCCGGTGAGACCGGCGGCGGTCTCGGCGGACTCGCCAACACGGGCCAGAGCAGCGGTACGCAGGGTTCGGGTACCACGACGAAAGTTTCGGGCCCGAAGGCAGGGATGCCCGGTGTGAGCTCGAGCGTCGCCGGCGGGAACATCAGCAACGCGGCGAAGGTCGTGGCAGCGATGCGCGCGGCATTTCGCCAGTGCTACCAGAAGGGCCTCGATCAGAATCCGGACTCCCAGGGCAGCATCCGTTTGTCGATCAAGGTCGGCCCCGGTGGTGAAGTCACGAACGTGAGCGCGACGCCGTCGGGAAATCTCCCGCCCGGGGTCGTTGACTGCGTCTCCGCGCGCGCGCGCCGCGCCCAATTCGATCCCCCCGAAGGCGGCAGCGCCGTCGTCCAAGTCCCCGTCACCTTCGTCAAACAAAACTAGCCTCGTCGTGGTGTTCGGGGAGGTCGGCGTTCTTCGGCGGCGTGGCGATCTGCGGCGTGGCGCTGCGCACGGCGGTTTTTGGGCCGCCAAGAGCGCCAAGGCCGCCAAGGATTTTGGGTTCGGAATGCACGGGATCGACCGCAGTGCGCTCGCCCAGTGAGCCGCTTGGTTGCCACTCACCAAAAAACTCCGC
>DASXWF010000601.1:0-2988 GCA_036503835.1 Polyangiaceae bacterium
GCCTCCGAAATGCAAGGCCGGCAGATCTCGGTGAACGGCGTGGTGGTCCAGCCGGGCCAGATGCCGCTTCCCCCGAGGACCATCGACGGAAAGTACTACTTCCGCTTCTCCGAGGGCGGCCCCACCTGGTCCAGTTGGAGCTTCTGGTGAAAGGCAGAGCCGTTCCCGGTCGTGCCGAGCCGTGCGCTCAGGTGAGCACGCCCGAGAGCGGCCCGCTTCCGGTGTCCGTGCTGCCGTACTGTTCGACGTCCGTGAAGCCCATCGCGTGCATCGCCGTCACGAGCACGCGGTTCGTGTAGGTGTTCGAGAATTTCAGGTAGCGGCCGCCGCGCAGGCGGCCGCTCGCGCCGCCCGCGAACACGAAGGGAACGTTGTCGAGGCTGTGGCTCCAGCCCACGCCGAGCTCCGAGCCCCAGATCACGAGGGTGTTGTCGAGGACGCTCGTGCCGTCGACGTCGGGCGTCGCCGCGAGGCGGTCGAGGAGGTACGCGAAGCGCTTCGAGTACCAGGTGTAGAGCTCGGCGAGGGTCGCGAGCGTCGCGGAGTCGTTTTCGTGCGAGAGCGTGTGATGTCCGCCTTCGTCGAGTCCGAGCCAGGGGTAGAGCGAGTTGTCGTTGTCCGCGATGCGCAGCTGGAAGCTCGCGATGCGCGTGAGCCCGCAGCCGAAGATGCCCGCGATCAAATCGGATTGACGATCGATGGCGGTCTCGGCGGTGATGTCCGCGGGCGCAGCAGGCTTGGTGCAGGCGCCGCCGCCGCCGCCGAGCGAGCGCTCGAGCTCGCGAATACTGTCGGCGTGCGCGTCGAGCCGCAGGCGGTCGGCCGCCGAGAGCGAGCCGCGCCGCGAGTTGAAATCCCCGAGCGCCGCGTCGAGCACGCTCTGGCGCTTGAGCGCGGCGCGCGCGGCTTCTTCTTCGCCGAGATCCACGTCGCCGCCGAAGAGCTGCTCGAAGGCGCGCGCCGGATCGTCGAGCGGATTCTTCGTCGTGCCGCTCGAGGAGTAGATCATGCGCTTGGCCGGGTGCAGGTTGCCGCACTGGTAGCCGAGCTCGATCGTGCTGAACGGCGTGGCCGGCGCGAGCCGCCGGGCGATTTCCTGATCGACGGACGTGCCCGTGCCCCAGCCGAAGCACTGGCCGTGGTCGTCGCGGCAGAACGTGCTGCTCGCGGTGTCGATGGGCGAGCCCGTCCACAGCACCGGCATCGTGTAGGTGTGCGGGATGTAGTACTCCGTGCCGCACTCCATCTCGAGGCCGTCGGTGATCACGAGCCGGTCGCGATGGTCCGCGAGCGGCGTCAAGATCGGCGAGAGCTCGAAGTCCGTTTCGCCGCCGCTCGGGCGGTAGCGATCCCAGACCGTCCCGTGCGGCGTGTAGTAGAGGAGCAGGCGCGGCGGCAGCGTCTGCGCGCTCGCTCTTCGCTCGAGCCAGGGAAAGAGCGCGAGCGCGCTGCCGGCGACGCCGGCCGAAGCGAGCAGCCTTCTTCGCGTGATCATGGTGCTTCTCCCGGTCCGCGCCGGAACCAGTCTGAGCGGAGCGTCGTCACGATCATCCGCTCGAGTCCGGCGTCGCCTCGCGCGGTCTCGGCGAGCTCCTCCACCAGGCAATTCACGTCCGCCGTCTCCAGCACGCCGAGCGCGTAGCGCAACCATTGCCGCGAGATGCACACTGCCACGTCGGGCGCTTCGGCCAGCGCCTGCCCGAGCTCCGCGGCGCCGCGCACCGTGACCTCGCCGGAGGCGAGCTCGAAGCTGCTCTCGTCGTCGATGGCGCTGCCGTCCTCCTCTTCGCGGAAGCGCCCGAGCCAATCGAGCTTCTCGAGCGCGAAGCCGATGCCGTCCATGCCGGCGTGGCAGCCCCTGCAGGCGGGCGCCGTCATGTGGAGCTCGAGGCGCTCGCGCGTGGTCGTGCCCTCGCCGGCTTCGGGTAGCGTGGTGTCGGCGTTCGCGGGCGGAGGTTCGGGCGGCGTGCAGAGCAGGCTCGTGAGCACTGCCTTGCCGCGCAGCGTGGGCGATGTGCGGCGCGCGTGCGAGAGCGCCGCGACCACGCCGGGCAGCGCGAGAATGCCGCCGCGCCGCTCCGGATCGAGCTCGAACGCGTCCGCCGAGCTCTCCACGATGTCCTCGGCGTAGAGCTCTTCGAGCTCAGCGGAGGCACGGGTCCGCGTGCTCGTGAGCAGCTCCCCGACTCCGGCCCCGTCGCGCAGCAGTTGCTGGAAGAAATGCACCGGCTCGTCCCGCAGCGCGTTCACCGTCTCGGCTCCGAGCTCGGCGAGATCGGGGCGCACGTCCGGATCGTCCAGGCGCCCGAGATCGAGCCACTGATCCACGAACTCCCGCAGGCCCTCCTCGCTCTTGGGATCGGCGAGCAGGCGCGTGACCTCCTCCTCGACGGCAGCCGCGCTCGCGAGCTCGCCGTTCTTCGCGCGCTCGAGCAACGCGAGATCCGGGTTCGTTCCCCAGAGCAAGAGCGAGAGCCGCGCCGCGATCGAATAGTCGTCGAGCGTGCCGTCGGACCTCGTGACCTCGTCGAAGTAGAGAAAGCTGGGGCTCTGCAGCATCGCTTCGATCACCCACCCCGCGGCCGCGCGTTCGTCCTCGGTTTCCGTGCCGAGCTCGAAGAGCGCCGAGTAGCGGGTGCGTTCGTCGTCGCCGAGCGGCCTGCGGAACATCCGCAGCCCGACCTCGTCGAGCAACCAATCGAGGCAGCTGGTTTCACAGCGTTCGAGATCCGCGCCCGCGCTCACGTCGGCAGCGAAATCGAAGTAGCCGCGAGCGCTGGCGGCATCCACCGAAGTCGAAATATTGCTGCGATACGCGAGAACTCGCTCGTCCGCGACCTCCAGGGTCACATCGACCCCGAACACGTCAGCGACCGTCCGCTCGACTTGCGTCGCCGTCAGGCGCCGGAGCGGCACCGGTGCACCCGGACTCGCCGTCGTCGTGCACGAGCTGGGTGCAGAGCCGCCCGACCCGCCCGAGCTCCCCTC
>DASXWF010000602.1:0-1753 GCA_036503835.1 Polyangiaceae bacterium
ACCCGCGCTTCGCAGTCCCCGTATGCGCTTTCCGCTTCAGAAACCTCCCACTCGGACTCGGCGACGCCAGCCAGCCCCACTCCCGTCCCGGGCGTCGCGCGAGCGCGTTCGACGGGACCCGCAACCACCGCTGCGCACGCCGCGGCGCCGGGGCTCCGACAAGCCGCGCGCGTGAGCGTCGAGAAGAGCGCGACCGAGCCCGGTCTGTTTCTGGTGCGCGTGCTCGACGACGGGTCGGCGCCGCCGTCCGGCCGAGTCGAGGCGTTGCTCGTGGCGGTCGATCCGAGTTCGGGGTTATTCTGACGCCCCGTGCGGGCGGATCCGCCGCGACGTAGCGCCGAGCTGGTCACGGCCGTCACTCTGACGGCTCTGGCCGCGCTGTGCGGCTTCTCCTGTTCGGGGAACGACGCGCCCGGGGCTCGCGCTCCGGCCACCGACTCGCTACCGCCGCCCGCGGCTCCGCCGGGCAACCCCGCCGCGAGCACCACTCCCGCGACCACGGCCCCCTCTCCGCCGGCGAGCGCCTTCACGGTCGCCGTCACCGATCGCGCCGCGCTCGAAGCGCTCGAAGCGCGCGGCTTTTCGCTCGCTTCGCTGGTGTTCGGGGCGGAGGCGCGCACCACGGCGGAGCTCGATCGTTCGACCGCGATGAAAGACGTCTTCGCGGTGCTGCGCGCGGACGTCCGCTCCGCGCAGCGCGTGCACCCGCTCGCGAAGGTGACGTCGATGGACGGTTTCCGCCTCTTCGACGAGCGCTGGCTCGCCTCCCCGGAGATGACGCTCGAGCTCGTCGGCGTGTTCAACCGCCTGGATCGACGGGTGTTCTACGCGGGGACGTGCGGGGAGGTGCGCTTCGTCTATCGGCTCGCCTATCGAACGATGCACGCCGGCGCCGAACAGTCGGGCCGGCTGCCGATGACGGTGAACGCCGTGTTCCTGGTCCCGGCCGAGAACGAATGCGAGGACGTGGCACGGCGCTGGCTGGTTCCGAGCGACGCGACGGGCGCGCGCGCGGCGGAGTGGCTGACGGCGGACGGCGCGCTGGCGGCGGCGCAGCGCGAGACCTGGACGCTCAAGTCGCTCGAAACCAACCTCCAGAGCTTTCGGCTGCAATCCTTCGTGCATCCGACGCTCGCCGGGCACATCGATTACGTGCTGCACGTCTTCCGTGCCAGGGGCGGCGCGAGGGACGGCTTCGCGCCCGCGCCGCTCGAGAACATGCCGGACGTAGCGCTGCTCGAAAGTAAGCCGGCGCTCCGCGCGGAGCTGCTCGAGTACCTGCGACGTCCCGAGGTGCTCGCCGCGATCGACCAGGGCACGCTGCTCCTGCCGGAGCGCTTTCTCGCGACGCGCGCCGTTTCGGTTTCACCGCGCGCGCTGACTCGCTCGCCGAATCGCCCGTTCCGCGCGCTCTTCGACGACCGCGATTTCGCCGGCCTCCCCCTCGCGGATCGCCGCACGATCGCCTCCCCGAAAGCGCTGCTCCGGCGCCTGGACGCGGCGACGTGCACGGGCTGCCACCAGAGCCGCTCGATCGCCCGGATTTCACCACGTGGGCGAGGACGCGCCCGATCATCCCGCTTTCGACGCGCTCTTCTCCGGCTCGTCTGCGCACCTCGCCAGCGATCTCGAGCGGCGGCGCGCCTACCTCGCGCGCGTCGCGAGCGGCGCCTCGACCGAGGAATTTCGCCCGCTCCCCGAACGTCAGGGCACCGGCGCGGGCTTCGGCGCCGCGTGCGGCCTCGGTGATCCC
>DASXWF010000603.1:0-5263 GCA_036503835.1 Polyangiaceae bacterium
GGAAGGAGTGCTCGAGGCGAGCCGCTTGAAAAGCGAGTTCTTGGCCAACATGTCCCACGAGCTTCGCACGCCGCTCAATACGATCATCGGGTTCGCGTCGCTGATGCATTCGGGCAGGACGGGCCCGCTCGCGGAGGTTCACCTCGAATACCTGGGGGACATCCTGACCAGCGCGCGCCGCCTGCTTCAGCTCGTCGACGAAATCCTCCGAAGGAAGGGCCCGCCGGGGCTTCCGGAGCGACGCTGAGCATGGCCGGCGAATCGATCCTCGTCGTGGACGACGACGCTGCGAATCGCAAGTTGATTCGTGTGCTGCTGGAGGGAGAGGGGTATCGCGTCGCCCTCGCCCGGGATGCGCGCGAGGTCGAGCTCGGGATCGAGCGCGTCGCGCCCCGCCTGATCCTGATGGACGTGGAGCTGCCCGATCTGAACGGGCTGGAGCTCACACGCCGTCTGAAGGCGGATCCCGCCAGACGCGAGGTCGTGATCATTGCCGTCACGGCTCACGCGACGAAACTGGACGCGGAGCGAGCCAGGGCCGCAGGTTGCGACGACTTCATCTCGAAGCCGCTCGATCTCGAAGCGCTGCTGAGACGGGTCGAGGAGCATCTGGCACGGACGGCGCCCGCCGTCAGGGGCTGAAGTCTTTGGCTCGAATGCCGAGCGTCTTCATCTTGAGGTGGAGCGTCTTGTAGTCCGTGCTGAGGGCACGCGCGGCCTGGCTCTTGTTGCCGCGCGTGGCGAGCAGCGTCTCGTTGATGATCTGACGTTCCGCCTCGCGCGCCGCCGCCTCGGCCGCTTCCCGCAACGAACGTCCGGGTCCGCTGCGGCTGCCGCCCGGGAGCGCGGCGCCAGGGCGGCCCAGAAACCGCTGGACGTCGTCGCTCCGGAGCACCAGCGTCTTCGACTCGAGGACCGCCTGCCGCATCACGTTGCGTAGCTCGCGCACGTTGCCCGGCCAGGCGTACTTCTGGAGCGAAGCGATCGCGTCGGTGTCGATCTCGTGCAGCGGGCGTCTGAGCTCGACGCTCGCTTCCTCCATGAAGCGCCGGGCGAGCTCCGGAATGTCGGCCACTCGCGCGCGCAACGCGGGCAAGTGGATCGTGTATTGTGCCAGACGAAAGTAGAGGTCGGCCCGGAAGCGGCCGGTCGTTGCGTGCTCCTGGAGCGTTTCGTTGGTGGCTGCGACGAAGCGAACGTCGAGCGCGGTGGCCTTCACGGAGCCGACCGCGTGCAGCTGGCGGGACTCGAGGACGCGCAAGAGCTTCGCCTGCAGACCGAGCGGCAGATTGCCGACCTCGTCCAGGAACAACGTGCCGCCCTCGGCCAGGTGAAAGCGTCCCTCCTTCCTGCGCTCGGCTCCGGTGAACGCGCCTTTTTCGTGTCCGAACAGCTCCGATTCGATCAGGCTCTCCGGGATGGCACCGCAGTCCAGCGCGACGAAGGAACGCGCGCGCCGCTCGCTTTGTCGGTGAATGGCCTGGGCCACGAGCTCCTTGCCGATGCCGGTCTCGCCCAGAATCAGCACCGAGAAATCGGAGGCCGCGACGGTCTTCACCTGCTCGATCACGCGAGCGATCTCCGGACTCGACCCCATCTGTTGCGCGAGACCGCCGCCTTCGCCGACCTGGCGGCGTAGCTCCTCCACCTCCTGCCTGAGCGCTCGGGTCTCGAGAGCCCGCAGGACGACGACCTGGATTTCCTCGAGATCGAGGGGCTTGGTCAGGTAGTCGTACGCCCCGAGCTGAACCGCGCGAACCGCGGTCTTCACGTCGGTGTTCGCCGTCAGCATCAACACCGGCAGGCCAGGCTGGCTCTTCTGCAAGCGCGCCAGCACCTCCATCCCGTCGAGCTCGGGCAGATTCAGGTCGAGGAGCACGATGTCGGGGCGATCCCGCGCAGCGTGCTCGAGGCCGACCTTTCCGTTTCGGGCGACACCGACCGTGAAGCCTTCCTCCGAAAAAAACGCTTCGAGCAGCCGCGCGCTGGAAGCGTCGTCCTCGACCACGAGCATGCGTCGTCCCATGGCGCCCTCGCTATGGTTGTAACGCCATAGTCCTGGTCGCGGCAACCTAGCGGTGCGGTGGCGGTCGCAACCGAACTGCGTGAAAATATGTAGTGATTTCAGCAATTTGGGTGCGCGTGCGCCGTCGCCACGCTTCCTGGCACCCTTCTCGCACTGTCGCGTCCCATGGGATCGCTGGCGAACGTTCCAGTGCTCGTGGTCGACGACGACGAGGGCAATCGAAAACTGGTCGCGATCGTGCTCGAAGCCGAAGGGGCGGAGATCGAGATGGCCGGCAGCGCCGAGGAAGCCCTCTCGGTGCTCTCGGTGTTTCGGCCGCGCGTGCTGATTCTCGATCTGGTGCTTCCGTTCATGAGCGGTCTCGCGCTGGTCGAGCGGCTCAAGGCGGAACCGCTGACGCGCGACATCGCGGTGATCGCGGTCACGTCGTTCAACGGGCCGGAAGCAGTACGAGCCGCGCGCGAATCGGGCTGCTGCGAATACGTTCGCAAGCCCATCGATCCACTGTCGTTTGCGAGTGTCGTCCTCAGGCACTCCGGAGGAGGAACATGATTTCGGAAGTCCTGCTGGCGGAACGCGATCAGGTCGATTCGCCGCGGCCTCGTAAGGTTCTCTTGGTGGACGACGACCCCGTTCAGCTCAAGCTGACCGGGCTCAGACTCAGAGACGCGGGTTTCGACGTGGATACGGCCACGAACGCGCACGACGCCCTTCAGAAAGCGCGCGTCCAGCGCCCCGACGCCATCGTCAGCGACGTCCTCATGGGCGGGCTCGACGGCTTCGGATTCTGCCGGCGACTGCGCGCGGAGCCCACGCTCGAGGACGTGCCGGTCGTCCTGCTCAGCGCGCACTATCAAGGCGAGCCCGACCAGCATCTCGCCAGGCGCGTCGGTGCCTCGGCGCTGGTGGCGCGCACCCCGGATTTCAACCGCGAGCTCGAGGCGCTGACGCGCGCGCTCGGTGACCGCTGCCGGGTGAGCGCCGAGTCGTTGAGTCCGTCCCTGTTCGAGGAGCACCTCCGCACCAACGCGAACCAGATCATGAAGCTGCTCGGCCGGGTGCGAACGGCCGAGGAACGCTATCGAGTGCTGTTCGAGAACGCCAGCGATCCGGTCGCGGTTCTGAGCGCCGACGGCATCATCCTGGAAGTGAACGCACGCTGGGGCGAGGTCCTGGGTGTTCGGCCCGCAGCGGCGGTGGGTCGCCACGTGCGCGAGCTTTCGCCTCCGGGGCGCGAGGCCGACTTCATGCGGCGTTGCCTGCGCGCCACCGCCAGCGGGGGTTCTCGCGCGGACCGGATCGAGCTGCGCCGGTCCGACGACACCCTGGTCCACATGGAGTTCTCGGCGTCGCTCGTCGAGCTCGACGGCACGGAAGTCGTGTTCGCGATCGGCCGCGACGTGACGGATCAGGTCCAGGCGGAGCGGGCGCTGGCAGCCGCCGAACACCGCTATCGCTCGCTGATCGAGCGTCTTCCCGACGTGATCTGGACCGCGACGGTGGACTCGAAGCTGGTCTTCATCACCCCGAACGCCAGAGACGTCCTCGGATACTCGGCCGAGGAGATGTGTGCCCTCGACCTCTCGCAACGCGCCAGCGCGCTCGCGCCCGGAGACGAGGCTCGCGTCATGGCCGCCTTTCAGCACTTCGTGGAGACGGGCGTGCCCTTCGACCTCGAGTACCGGCGCCGTCACAAGGACGGCCGTTGGATCTGGGTGCGCAATCGCGCGATCGCGAGCTACGAACGGGAAGGTGTTCGCTACATCGAAGGCATGCTGTCCGACGTCACGGAGCGCCGGCAGTTGGAGGAAAGCCTGCGGCAGGCCCAAAAAATGGAGGCTGTCGGCCAACTCACGGGCGGCATCGCCCACGACTTCAACAACATCCTCTCCACGATCCTGGCGGGCAGCCATTTCTTGATCGAGGCCCTCGGCGAGAACGATCCGCGGCTCGCGGACGCCGAGGAAATCAGGGTGGCAGCCGAGCGGGCGGCGAGTCTCACCCGCCAGCTCCTGGCCTTCAGCCGGCGTCAGGTGCTCAAGCCAACCGTCGCGGACCTGAACACGGTGGTCACCGGCGTCGACAAGATGCTGCGCCGTCTGATCGGCGAGGACCTGGAAGTATCGGTCGTCCTGGACGCGACCATCGGCTCGGTCCAGGTCGACGTCGGCCAGATCGAGCAGGTGCTGATGAACCTGGTCGTGAACGCCCGCGACGCGATGCCCAACGGCGGGCGGCTCGAGGTCGAGACCGCCGATCGTGACTTCGACGAGAGCGAGGCCGCCCAGCTCTCGCTCCCGCCCGGCCGCTACGTCATGCTGGCCGTGTCGGATACGGGTTGCGGGATGGACGCGGCGACGCGTGAGCGCATCTTCGAGCCGTTCTTCACGACCAAGGAGCTCGGCCGCGGCACCGGACTCGGCCTTTCGACCGTGTACGGGATCGTCAAGCAGAGCGGGGGCCACATCTGCGTCCAGAGTGAGCTCGGCCGCGGCACGGTCTTCAGGATCTACCTTCCGTGCGTCGACGCCGAGCCGCGGGTCAGGCAATCGGTCGCGCCGCAACCGGATTTGAACGGCACCGAGACGATCCTGCTCGTCGAGGACGACGAGCGGGTGCGCGCGGCGGTCAAGCGCATCCTCAGGCGCCGCGGCTACCAGTTGCTGATCGCGTCGAACGGGGCCGACGCCATCGAGCTGGCCCGGATGCACGAAGGCACGATCGACCTGGTGCTCTCCGACGTGGTGATGCCGGGCACGAACGGCCTTGGCGTGGCGGAGGCCGTACGACAGAGCTTCGGCGACGCTCGCGTCCTGCTCATGTCGGGCTTCACGGATCATGCGCTGCTCCGCGACGGAGACCTTCCCGAGCAGGTCGGCTTCATCCAGAAGCCGTTCTCTCCCGAAGCCCTGGCCAAGAAAATTCGCGAGCTCTGCGACGCGTGACTCGCACGGGGCCGCCTGCAACACTTGCGTGGCGCGGGTCGCTTCGCGCAACGATTGCCGCCGGAGCGGTGTTCGAGCGGCCCCCGGCGTGCGGTTCGCTTCTTGCTTTACCCGAAACCGTGAACGGCATGAAAAACCTCGTTGATCGGAGCGTGGAGCTGTTGGTCGTCGGAGCGGGACCGGTCGGCCTGACGGCGGGCCTCTGCGCGGCGCGGCGCGGTCTGCGCGTGGAACTGATCGAGCAGAGCTTCCGGGGCTGGGGGCGGGGCTTCGCCGCGCTCCTGCATCCGAG
>DASXWF010000604.1:0-11909 GCA_036503835.1 Polyangiaceae bacterium
TCGGACGCGCGCGCAACCACGCTCGCTTCGCGAGTCCGGCGAGCGCGCCCGTGAACGCGGCCGGGAGCAGGGGCGTGACCTGAACGTACGCGGAGTACGCCGGCCCGAAGCGCGCGACCAAGCGCGGCTCCTCGAAGTCCCGCGCGTAGACGAAGGTTCCCGCCGCCAGCACGAGCGGTGCGAGCAACCCGCGTCCGACCGACGCCTCGAAAGGCCCCGCGCCCGCGGTGGCGGCCACGTACCCCACGTAAATAGGATGGCGCAAGCGCGAGTAGAGTCCGCGCGCCACGAGCAGCCGCGGCGGCAGGTGCGAGATGGGCCAGCCACGCCCGCGCACGGCGAGCGCAGCCATCGCGGCCAGCATCAGCAGCGCCCCGCCGCCGAACAGCGCGGCGCCGAGCGGTCGCACGGCGCGTGGCAGCGCGTCGAGCACGAAACCGCGGTCGAAGGCGTGCCCGAGCTCCCAGACCAGAAGCGGCAGGAGCCCGAAGAACACCGCCGTGTAGAGCACGACGATGCCGCCGGTCCGCCAGACGCTCCTCGGCGTTTCGGCGAGTGCCGGCAGCGCCAGCGCGGTGTTCACGAGAAGTGGCTCCCCGCGCCGAGCCGCGCCCACTCCGGGGTGTAGCCGCAGTGCCAGTACAGCGTGCTCTCGTCGCGGGCTCCCCGCGCGAGCCTCCTCTGCATCGCCGCCCAGGTCTTGCCGCCGAAGATGGGGTCGAGGAGAAGCCCTGCTTCACCCGCGAGCTCGCGGCAGCGCTCCGCGAGCTTTGCCGGGTAACGGCCGAACCCGCCATGCAGCTCGCCGGTATCGATTTCGATGCGCTCGCGCGGCACGCGCCCCGAAAGCCCGAGTCGATCCTCGGTCCAGCGCAGGAGCGCGCTCACCGAAGCGCGCATCCGGCCCGGGTACACCTGGACGCCCACCACGCGAATCGGTGCGAAACCCGCCTCGCGTAGCGCGTGCTCCCCCAGCAAGAAACCTGCGATGGTCGTGCCCGTGGCGGCGCTCACGTACACGACCCGGGGCTGCGGGCGGCGCTCGCGCTCGCATTGCAGGACCATCTCGACGAACCCGCAGGCGTTGCCGATCACCGCCGATGGATGACTCACGCCGGGCAGCGCCCAGAACGGCTGTCCGCCCGCGCGGCGTGCCGCGAGCCAGCGTGCCGCGACCGCGCGCGCCGCCCTTGCACGGCTCGCTCCGAGCAGCGTCACGCGCTCGTGCAGTCCGCGAAAGATGACCTCGCGCTCGAGGGGCGCGGTCGGAGGATCGTCGATCACGAACAACGACGCGCGGATGCCGTGCGCGTCGAGCGCCGGCACCAGGTCGAACGCGAGATTCGTGATGTTGCCGACCACCGTAACGAGCTCGTCGCGGCCGCGCGCGCGAAGCTCTCCGATCAGGTGCTCGATCTTGCGCGCCTTCGCTCCGCCGCGGCCCCAGCCCGACCGATCGTCGCGCTTCACGAGCACTGCCGGCGCCGAGCGCACGGCCACCGTCTCGATCGGGGTGGGGAAGCAGCCGAGCGCCACGCGCGGCGCGTCGAGCAAGCGATCGAGCGTGGCCCTGCGTCGTCCCGAGCACGCGCCGGCCACCGCAATCGGCGCTTGCGGCACGGTACCGGCGGGCGAGGCGTTCAGCATGCGGCCCTCCGTCGCAAGTGCCGTGCCACGGCAAGAACCCTCGAAAAAACCAATTCATCGGACCATCCTGTGCATCGGCATTCACAGGTGTGAACCGAACGACCGCCGGCGCGGGCCTCTTCAGTCGGGGTTCAAGAGCCAGGCGTCGAGCAGGTCGCGAGCGCGCTCTCCCACGCTGCCCGTGTACGTATGCCCCCCGCCCTCGGCGTGCTCCACCCGCGCTCGCAGCCCCGCTCGTTCGAGTACGTCCCGAGAGCGTTGACCGCGCGAGGCGCAGCCGGACGTGCCGCAGACGATGGCGACGCTCTTGCCGCCGGTCGCGCGGTAGCGCCGGGCCCGTCCGAGCGTCCAGTCACCGGACCCACCTTCGACGAGCAACAGATGCTGAAATTCCGCACCGTGGTCGATGACCATCAGCGCGCCCATCGTCGCGCCTTGGGAGTAACCGGTGTACACCCCGGGCTCGGAGCTGAGCTGCGCGCCGAAGGTGTTTCGTGCCGCGCGAACGGCGGCCATCACCTCACGCTCGAGGGCGTGGTGATCGGGGTAATAGAACGCCGAATCGTCGCCCCGAACGAGGGGCAGGCCGCGCGGACACAGCACCAGAAAACGCCCGCGTGCCACGGCTCCCCAGTGCTGGCACTGCCACTGCGGCGTATCGCCGGCGCCGTGGGCGGCCACGAGCAGCGGGAACTTCTCGTCCGTCACCGGCACCACGACGACCGCGTCCCCGAAGCCCTCCACGGGCAGGCGCTGCGTGACGGTGCGGCGCGCGTCTTCCCGAACCGAAGCCTCGCCTTCGGTTTTCTGCGGAGGTGCGCTGGCGGCCACCGGGTTGCTGCTGCCCGCCGGAGCGGCGCTCGGGTGGGTTTCCGCTGGGGTGAGAAGCTCGTATTGCGCCGGTCGTCGGGCGCAGCCCGCCGTGGTGGCGATGAGGGCGGCCGCACTCATCAGCACGCAACTGACGCGGAGGATTGCCGATTCTGGTCCCATGCGGCCCGTGAAGATCGAGCGGTTGCTCTTCGTCGATCGAGAGCACATGATCTTGAGCGTGACCCCGCGATTTTTCCACCGCGCCGTCAGGGTGCTCGCCGGCCTGCTCGCCGTCGCGCTCTCCGCCGGCTCTGTCGCCGCCCAGGACAGCGGGTGGTTCGACGCGGGGCGTCAGGCGCCCGGGCAGCAGCCCATCACACGGACTCAGCAGGTCACCACCAGCCAGGGCCCCGCCGACCCCAGAGCCAACATGGAGCCGCTCCCGGAGAGCCCGCTGCTGGATGAGTCCGGGGCTCAGGGCGCCGATGAAGATCGCGATCCCCGCGCCCTCACCGCGTGGAATCGCGAGCTCGATCCGTACGGCGTCTGGATCGACGACCCGAGCTACGGCCGCGTCTGGATCCCGAACGCCGCGGTCGTGGGGACGAGCTTCTCACCCTACGTCACCGGGGGGCACTGGGCCCTCGACGAGGGCAACGAATGGATTTGGGTCAGCGAGTATCCGTTCGGCCGGGTCGTCTTCCACTACGGCCGCTGGGTTTGGATTTCCGGACGTGGTTGGGCGTGGGTGCCCGGCTTGAAGTACGCCCCCGCGTGGGTGACGTGGCGCGTACCGGTCGACTCGTACGCTTACGTCGGGTGGGCACCCATCCCGCCGTCGTACGTCTGGTTCGGCGGCGTCTCCGTCTGGTGGGGTTACCCGCTCTACTACCCGTGGGTCTTCTGCCCGAGCGCCTACGTCTTCTACCCCCACGTTCACCACCACGTCATCCACGACCACCACGGACAGGCGCACGCCGCGCATCACACGCGCCCCTACTATCCGCAGCGCGGCTACGTGCGACAGCCGCCGCGCGGTCCTGCACCGAGCGCCGCGCAGGTTCCGCCCGGGGCCGTTCCCCGCGATCGCGTCTCTGCGCGCCAGGTCGCCGCCGCACCGAATCCGGCGCTCGGCCTCGCGGGTCCCGCCACGCGCCGCGACACGGTCGACGGCCGAAAGCTGCCAAGCCTCACCAACCGTCCGGATCTCACGAGCACCGGCGCGCGCTCGCGCACGACGCCCAGCTACGAATCCACTCGCCAGGTCCAGCGCGCTTCCGAGTTTTCGCGTCCCTCCGTCGACCGCCGTAGCTTCGATCGCACCCCGATGCCGCGCGTGTCACCGATGCGTTCGAGCCCATCCACACCGCGCCTCTCGCCGGGCCGCATCTCCCCCGGGCCGATGCGCATGCCCCGCCGATGAAGCGCGCTCTGCAACCGGTACTGCTCGTGGCGGCCGCTCTCGCGTGCAGCTCGCACGACGATCCGTACTACTACGGCGACTATCCGTACGACCCGTACGACACCGACGGCCTCCCCGAATGCGAGCCCGGTGTCGAGCAAGCGACGATCGATCGCGGCGCCATTCGCGAGCTCGACGCGGGCGAAGGCGTCGGCGCGACGATCGAGTATCTGGGTGAAGGCCTCTGGAATGTCGCCGTTACGTGTGACCTCGTCGCGAACCCGTCCGCCATGGGCTATCCGTGCGCATGGGAGGTGGTCGTGGCCGGGCTCGAGGGCGGCATCCTGTCGTTCCAGGGTGAGCGCCTCGAGTCGGAGGATCTGATCGAGTGGTACCCGGCCTCTCCCGGTTCGCCGGTGGAGGACGCCGTAAAGCTCGAATCGCTCACCGACGTCGACATCGACTCCTTCAGTTTCGAGCTACCTCCGGGTGAGGGCGTGTGGGTGGGCGCTCGGCTGGACGGCCAGTGCGGTGCGGGCTTGCTGGTGTGGCTCGACGGCGGCGAGGACCAGGCGACCGACCTCGAGAGTGTCGAGCTGGTTCCGGCGGAACCATGAGTCAGAGGAATTCTGGCTCCCCGACAAAGTTTCAGTCCTACGGCGTGAACGATCTCATTCCCCGCATTCGTGCGCGCGGTTGTATCTTGAAACTAGTCGCCTGATTCGCTCGTCGTGAACGCCCAAGTCCTGATTGACGCCATCGTCCGCCAGACGATGGTCATGATCGCCCAGCTTTCCACTGCTGACGGTGTTCGTTCGCCGCTTTCGCACGTGGCCGACGAGGTCTTCGTGGGCCTGGTGCGGGAGCTCGAGCGGCAAAACCTCGGCAAGAAGGTGATCGCCGACATGTTCGGGCTGGCGCTTCGCTCTTACCAGCAGAAGGTCCAGCGGCTGAGTGAATCGGCGACCACGCGGGGTGTCACGCTCTGGGGCGCCATGCACGCGATGCTGGCCGAGCGTGGTTCCTCGAGCCGTGGAGAAATCCTGTCGCACTTCAAACACGACGAAGAAGCGACGGTTCGCAGCATTCTGAACGATCTGGTCGAAAGCGGGCTCGTGCGGCGCAGCGGCCGCGGCAAGGACACGCGCTACCGCGTCGCCACGAGCGAGGAGCTCGAGGAGATCGGCGCAAGCGATGCGGGGGATTCCGCCGCAACCAACGCGGCGCTCGTGTGGGTTCACCTGTACCCGGCGAGCCCCATGAAGAAGGAAGAGCTCGCGCGGCTCGTGCCGTTGCCGGATGCGGCGTTCGACGCGGCGCTCGAGCGGCTCGTGCAAGACGAGCGAATCCGCATGGAAAGCCGCCCTGACGGCCCCTACTGCGTCACGGAGCGCTGTCTCATTCCAGTCGGGCAGGCCGCGGGCTGGGAGGCAGCCGTCGTCGATCATCACCGTGCGGTGTTGAAGGCGCTCGCGGCCAAGGCGGTCGGTGGACAACATGTCTCGGCTGCCGCCGACGAGATCGGTGGCACGACGTTGTCGTTCGACTTGTGGCCGGGACATCCGCGCGAAAGGGAGGTACGACAGCTCCTCGCCACGGTCCGTCGACAGGTCGTCTCGCTCTGGGACGAAGTTGTGGCGTACAATCAAGAGCACCGGCCCGACGAGACGTATTCGGTTACCTTCTATTGCGGTCAGAACCTCATCGAAGAGGAAAAGCAGTGAGCACGCGAGTCGTGAGCAAGCTTCGCCGCATCCTGGTGCCGGCACTCGGCTGGCTCGCGCTTGCCTGTTCGCCGACGCAGCAGGGCACGGAGATCGACAGCCAGACGAACTGGATGAAGGCCTGTCAGATCGACGCCCAGTGCGGAGGCGGCGAGCTGCGCTGCATCTGCGGCGTGTGCACGAGCGCGTGCGGCGGCGACGACGCGTGCTCCACGCTCGAGGGCGGAGCCTGCGTCGCCGCGGACGAGCCCGGCGCCATCGCGCGCTGCGGCGGCGTGAAGCCGTCCGATCCGGGGCTGTGCCTGCCGCGTTGTGAAGACGTGCCCTGCCCCGTGGGACAGATGTGCGTCGCCTCGGTGTGCGAGCCCATTCGCGAGCCGAAGGCGCGCGTCACGGTCAACACCCAGAACCGCCATCAAACGTTGATCGGATTCGGCGCTTCCATCGCTTACGCCGAGGCGGACCTCACGAACCACCCGCTGCGCGACGACCTCTTCGGGGTCGCCTTCGCGGGGCTCGGTCTCGACGTCGTGC
This sequence comes from Polyangiaceae bacterium, assembly GCA_036503835.1. GTDB lineage: Bacteria > Myxococcota_A > Polyangia > Polyangiales > Polyangiaceae > PMG-095. Next base: position 6,121 of record DASXWF010000604.1, read on the forward strand.
GTTTGCGCAATCGATACCAGGACGCGGTCGACGACGATCTCTCGATCTCGCGCGACTTGCTCGACGCCGTCGCCACGAGCCTCGGGCGCGAGCCGACGATCCTGCTCTCGTCGTGGAGCCCCCCGGCCGCGTTGAAAGCGAACGCGAGCGCCGAGTGCCAGGGCAACGTCGGCACCTGCACTCTGATCAAGACGCCCGCCGGCGCGTACGATTACGCCGGTTTCGCGCGCTACTGGCGCGAGTCGCTGGAGGCGTACGCCGCCGTCGGTATCGTTCCGAGCTTCATCGGCATCCAGAACAACTCGAACTGGGTCCCCACCGCGCAGGAGCCGGGCAAGGCCTGCAGGTTCTTGCCGGTCGAGGGTACGACCACGGTCACCATCGCCGGCGTACCCGTCGAAGTCGCGTATCCCGGCTACGCGGAGGCGTTGAGCGCGACGCTCGAGGCGCTGCAGGGGCTCGCGGCGATGCCCAAGGTGCTGGCCCCGGAGACGAGCGATTTCGCCGCCGTGGCCGACTACACGCCGGAAATCGATCTTGCTTCGGTCGACGCGCTCGCTCATCACCTGTACGGCGTCGATCCGCAGGCCCTGGACATGGATGGGCTCGCCGCCCTCCGCGATTTCAGCAACACGTACGCTCGCCCGATTCTCCAGACCGAGATGCAGGCAAACTCGTACGACACCGCCGTCCTGATCCACCACACGCTCGAGGTCGAGGGCGCCTCGGCGTACGTGCTCACCACGCTGACGAACGCGACCGGAGCGCCGGGCGGAAACACGACGGCGCCGATCGGCCTCGGTCCCGAAGGCTACGTCATCCAGGACACGTACTACGCGCTCCAGCACTACGCGCTCCACACCGATCCGGGCTGGACGCGCGTCAGCTCCGATCCGAGCGAGCCGGAGCTGCTCTCGACCGCCTGGCTGTCGCCGGCCGAAGACGAGCTCACGGTCGTGCTCGTCAACACGGGCGCGAGCGAGCTCGACGTGGGCCTCGACTTCGGTCCCGAGCCCGCTCCGACCTACGCCCGGGCCGACGTCACGCGCACCGTCTTCGATCGAGCCGAAAAGTACGTGTCGCTCGGATCGCTGACGCCGGAGGGCATCCTCACGCTGCCGCCGCGTTCGATGGTGACGGTCGCGTACTCGAACTGAACCGCTCGCCCCGAGCGATCGGCTTCGAGAACGGCGGGGCTACTCGCCGCGGTTCCGGCGCTTGCGCTTCTTGCCGCGGCGGCGGAGCTTGTCGAGCGCGCGCACGGGTCCGGGCAGGATCTTCGACGACAGGCCGAGGATGGGATCGGCCTCGCGCGCGCGCTCGCGCGTGAGCTCCATGAAGCGCTGCTGGCTGCGGACCGAAGGCTCGTCCTTCGGCGCGATGCGCGAGTAGCTGCCGTCGCTGCGCAGCGCCCAGGCCTTGACGTTGTCGTGCCAGGTCGTGCCGAGTACCTCGTCGATCACGCGGCGGCGCAGGGAGTCGTCGAGGATCGGGTACATGACCTCGACGCGGCGCCGGAAGTTGCGCGGCATCCAGTCCGCGCTCGAGCCGTACACCTCCTCGGCGCCGCCGTTCCTGAAATAGAAGATGCGCGCGTGCTCGAGGAAACGATCGATGATCGCCCGCACGCGGATCTTTTCGCTCACGCCCGGAACCCCGGGTCGCAGGCAGCAGATGCCGCGCACCAGGAGGTCCACGGTGACGCCCGCCTGGGAAGCGGCGTAGAGCGCGGTGATCACGTCCGCGTCCACGAGCGAGTTCATCTTCGCGACGATGCGCGCCTCGCGGCCCGCGCGCGCGTGCTCGGTTTCCCGCACGATCAGCCCGAGCACAGCCTCGTGCAGTCCGAGCGGCGACACGATCAGGCGGTTCCAGCGCGCGGGCGCGCTGTAGCCGGTCAACATGTTGAAGAAGGCGGTCGCGTCCTCGGCCACGTCCTCGCGCGCCGTGAACAGCGAGAGATCGGTGTAGAGGCGCGCCGTCTGCTGGTTGTAGTTGCCGGTCGCGAGGTGAACGTAGCGGCGCAGCCCGTTGCGCTCCTTCCGCACCACGAGCAGCACCTTGGCGTGCGTCTTGAAGCCCATCAGGCCGTACATGACGTTCACGCCGGAGCGCTCGAGCGCGCGCGCCCAGCGGATGTTGCTCTCCTCGTCGAAGCGCGCCTTGAGCTCGACGAGCGCGGTCACCTGCTTGCCGAGCTCCGCCGCGCGTTGCAAGGCGCGCACGAGCGGGGACTCGCCGCCCGTGCGATACAGGGTCTGCTTGATCGCGAGCACGTTCGGGTCCTCGGCCGCGTGCCAGAGGAAGTCCATCACCGCCTCGAAGGACTCGTAGGGGTGGTGGAGCAGGACGTCGCGCTCCGCGATCGTGCCCCAAAAGTCGTCGGCGTCGCGCAGCGGCGGTACGTACTGCGGGCTGAACGCCTCGTCGCGCAGATCGCGCCGCTCGTCCGAGGAGGTGAGTACGGTCATGTCGCCGAGAAAGAGCGGCCCGTCGATCGCGTAGACGTCCCGCTTGGGATCGATGTCGAGCTCGCGGCACAGCCACTGAATCGACGCTTCCGGAACCTCGCCGCTCACCTCCAGGCGCACGGCGTGTCCGCGCTCGCGGCGCCGCAGCTCCGCCTGCAGGCTGAGCAGCAGATCCTCCGCCTCTTCCTCGTCGATCTCGATGTCGAAGTTGCGGGTGACGCGGAACGTGTACGATCCCGTGATGCGGAGCTGCGGGAAGATCTTCTGGCGGTGGCGGACGATCAGATCCTCGAGCGGCACGAAAGCCCGGCGCGTGCCTTCCATCGGTACGCGCACCAGGCGCGGCAGGGTCGCCGGCACCTGCACCAGACCGAACGTCGGCTCCTGCGTCTGCGGGCGTTTCTCGAAAATGAGGCCGACGTTGATGCCCTTGTTGCGAACGTGCGGGAACGGGTGCGCCGGGTCGATCGCGATCGGCGTGAGCACCGGAAAGATGTTCTTGTCGAAGTGCTCGTCGAGAGCGGCCATCTCTTTCGGGTCGATCTCCTCCGGCGCGAGCAGCGCCACGCCGGCGGCGCGGAGCTCCTTCTTGAGGCCGCGGTTCCAGATCCGATAATGTTCCTCGACGAGCTCGTGCGCCCGCTTGGAGAGGGTGTTGAGCTGCTGATCGGCCGGCATGCCGTCGGGCGGCAGCTCGTCGACCTCGCCGGAGAGCTGCGCCTGCAGACCCGCGGCGCGCACCATGAAAAACTCGTCCAGGTTCGAGGAGAAGATCGCGACGAATTTCAGGCGCTCGTAGAGCGGCACGCGGTCATCGGCCGCCTCCGCGAGCACGCGCGCGTTGAACTCGAGCCAGGAGAGCTCTCGATTGATGAACAGGCTCGGGTCGTCGAGCCGGGGCGGTACGGGCGCGACCGGCGTTTCCGCCGGCACGCTCAGGAGAACTCTGCTGATTTCGCTGGCGGTGCTCATCGCGGGATTGTTTGGTTGTGGAGGGCGCGCATCCTACCTCGCGGTCGCGCGCCCACTGCCTTGCGTCGTGCTTTCGTCGAAATGTTACACATGCCCGGGTCCCGCACTACTCGGGTGTTCAGGCGACGCAAGAAAGCTCGCGCTAGTCCACGAGTTGCACGCCGGGCGTCAGGGCCCGATCGTGATCACGAGCTCGTGGACGCGCTGTCCGCCGACGTAGCTGACGTGAGGGCAGCTCGAGACCGGGGAATGCTATGGGAAGGGAGCGTCATGACCGGCGGAGCCCGCAGCCGATTCGTGCTGCTCGCCGCTTGCGCGTTCGCGACCTCGCTCGCGGCGAGCTGCGACGACGCGCGAGCCGTCATGCGCGACGGCACGAACGCGGGGCTCGCGGGGCTCGAAGATCTCGCCGAGCGCTCCCCGACGAGCGGCGAAGGCACCGGCGCGGGTGGCCGTCCCACCGCCAACGAAATCGGCGACCGGTGACGCTCGGCGCGTCGCAGAAGCATCGCCGCTGAGGCGGACGCACCTAGCACTACCGTCAGAGTCTTGGGAGGAACAGATCACGATCGGCATCGGAGACCGCATGCCACGCGAGTGCTCTGGCGAGGCCAAAGCCAGCTGCTTTTTCAGGTCGAGGGGGTTGCAAGACGTGACAGAAGACTGCAGGGACGGGCGCTGCCCTGCGAAGCGCAAGATCCCCGAAGAAAAAGCGAATCTCTGACAGTAGTGCTAGGGGCGATCGGGTGAGTAGGCTGCCGGCACCGTCGGACCACGATCCCGTGAATCCGTTGGCGGCGCGGTCGGGTCGCGATCGGGGGAAGGAGAATAGATTGCCGGCACGGTCGGGCCGGGATCGGGTGAATCGGCTTCCGGCAGCGTCGGGCGCGCTGGAGTCGAGGGCGGCTTCGACGCCTCGGCCATCGCGTCGGCGACCTTCTCGGCGATGTCGTCGAGCTCGGCCACGCGACGCGACTTCTTACCTCGCGACGCCACTACGTTGGGGGAGGCTTTGCGTGGCGAGCGGCGGGGCGGCTCGCCGGGACCCGCGTAGTCGACCCACTGCATCGAGCAACCGCGCACGTCGAGGTGCACGAAGGACGAGTTCGGGTAGTAGCCGACGCCCACGTCGTCGAGCAGCAGAAGGTACTGCCGCAGAACGACGTTCGGCACGCCGACGATGCTGAAGTCGACGGCCTCGCTGCTTTTGTGGCGCGAGTCCGCGAAGTAGGAGCTCGAGCGGTAGCCGCTCACGATGTACAGCGTGCGGCCGCCGAACGTGTCGCTCACCCGCACGAGCAGCCGGAGCAGACGCTCGGGAATCGGCGGGCGCTCGCCGTCCGCGCCGAGCAGCGTCGAAATCGACGCGCGCGCCGAGGCGAGCACCCGGCCGCCCTGAACGACCTGGCCACGAAAGCGCGACTTGTGGGTGAGGATGTCCAGGGTTCCACGTTGCTTCGGGGGCGCGGCGTACCTGAGCCAGTCGTCGCCTCCGCCGGGACGGGACTGCTGCGGAATCACGAGCTCCTGGCCCGTGCGGATGATTTGATCTTCCGTGAGCGCGTTGGCAGCCGCGAGCGCCTTCACCGACGTGCCGTAGCGCCAGGCAATGCCGCTCAGCGAATCGCCGCGCTCGATGCGGTGCGTCCGCAGCGCGATGCTCTTCGCGTCCGCCTGCACCAGCTCGCAGACGTCGCGGTGGGCCTGAGCCGAGCGCGGCTGCGCGGTGTCGCGCGTCGAGGTCGCCCTGCTCGCCTGCACGGTGGCTTGCGCGCGCGGTCGCGCCTCGGTCTTTGCGCTCCGCCGCGGGGGCGCCGCCTGAGCGAGCGCCGGAGCGACGGTCACGGCGAGGAGGACACAGGGAAAAAGAAGCCTCATGCGAGCTAGGAGCGGTGCCACAGCTCGCGAAGGATCGACAAGTTTTCGGCCGCTTAGCGAAGCGCGGAATTCGAGGGCTTGCAGTTCGAGGTGACGGGTGAAAGGCTCGGTCTACGGGAGGTTCGCGTGTTGGGTACGTTGCTTCGTGCGGTGTCGCTGCTGGCGTTGGTCGTGGCCTGGGCGGAGAGAGCTCGTCGGACGACGACGGGGCAAGTGGCGCCGATGGCTCGGCCGCGGGTCGGGGCGGGGGCGGCTCGGTTCGTACAAAAAGCAGGCGCCCTCCTCACGGGGTTCACCTGCCCGCTCATCGTGTCGATCGATGATCCGGGAAGTGGTTGCCGTGTGGAGGGCACGATCGCGGTCGAGTATTGCAGTACGAGCTTCGAATGACGCGAACGAGCCGGCGCGCCGTCGTGCGCGCCGGTCCGCCCGAGCCGCTGCCGCGAGTTACGGGAGCGCCGTCAACAC
>DASXWF010000605.1:0-1607 GCA_036503835.1 Polyangiaceae bacterium
CGAGAACGGCCTCTTGAAAGTGACGGCGCGCGAGCTCGGCACCGGCATCACTCAAGAGGTCGAGGTCCGGCCGAGCTACGGGCTGAGCGACGAGGAGGTCGAGCGCATGCTGATCGACGCGCTCGACCACGGCGAGCAGGATTTCGAAGCGCGCAGGCTCGTGGACGCCCGCGTCGAGGCCGAGCGACTTCTGCTCGCGACCGAGAAAGCGCTCGCCGCCGACGCCGATCTGCTGGAGCCGGACGAACAGGAGAGCGTGACGCGCGCCGTCGCCAGGCTACGCGCCGCCGCCGCTCGGCCCGACGGCAACGCCTCCGCCATCCAGGCCGAGATCGGCGCGCTCGACGACGCGACTCACGCCTGGGCGGGCCGGCGCATGAACCGCGCTGTCGCCTCCGCGATCGCCGGACGCGCCGTGAGCGACGTCGAGCGGCGGGTCGAGCACGCCGCCGGAGTCGACGCGCACCTCGCGGCGCACGCGAGCCGGGAGGGCCGCTGATGCCCAGGGTGAAGTTTCTGGATCACGGCGTCGAGGTCGAGGTTCCGCTCGGCACGTCACTTCTCCAGGCCGCGCAGCGTGGGGGCGCGCCCGAAGGCAGCGCGTGCGGCGGCGTCTGCGCCTGTTCCACCTGCCACGTTTACGTGGAGGAAGGCGCGGAGCTCCTCAGCGAGGCGAGCGAGGACGAGGAAGACATCCTGGACAAGGCGTTCGACGTGCGCATGAGCTCGCGCCTCGGCTGTCAGGCGAAGTTCGAGCGCGACGGGCTCGTCACGGTGCGCATCACGAAGGAAAGCCTCGAGGCGTACTACAACGAGCATCCCGCTGAAGTTCGCCCCGCCGGTGTTCGCTGAGCGCGGGCACGCGGTGAGCGCGGCCCGTCGCGCGCCGCTGCTCTACCTTTCAGCGCTTGCCCTCCGGCTTCGACTCGAACTTCGGTAAGTCGGGCTTCGGTCCGCTCGTCTCGCTCGGCGCTCGGGACGTCACGCCGGACTTCGGTAAGAGCAGAGTTTCCACGAGCTTTTCGCGGAGTCGCTCGACCGCAGCACCGATTTCACGAAATGCGTTCAGCGCTGCAGGCGTAGTGAAAATGTCGCGAGTGTGCTCGAGGGCAGTCTTGGCGCCGAGTGGCACGAACGCGAAGCCGAGCAGCGCGAAAAGCGCAATGATCCCTTCCGCAATGCGACGACCGGCGACGCCGAACACGACATGGATCGTACGGTCCTCTTTCACTAAGGGGAAAAAGACTGGCAACTGCGAGTGCATCATGAGTGGAATTTGGCCTGTGGGCCGAACGCCAGGGGCGGATTTTCTCGTCTCGCCTTACGTGCCCTGATTCCGGTGGGATGTTATTCTCGCCTTGCCCTTCGCCAGATCTAGCCAAGTTCGCTCGTGAGACCGACCGTGTTTAGTTCTGCGTCGCGTGCCCCCTGCAGGTGAGGGGGCATGGTCAGTGAGCGCGAGCGTCGAGCGTTCGACAAGGGCCGATAGACGACGCTGTCTGGATCTGGAGAAGTTCGAAATGAGACTGTACGTGGGCAATCTGGCGTACTCGACGACCGAGGACACGCTGAGAAACGAGTTCGGCAAGTTTGGCAACGTGACCTCT
>DASXWF010000606.1:0-5046 GCA_036503835.1 Polyangiaceae bacterium
GGTCCATCACCTGCTTCGCCTCCTGATCGGGCAGGTCGAGCAGGGATCCGGGCTCCGCGCAGACCTTGCCGACCACGAGATCGCGCAGGATCGCCAGGAGATCGCGCGCGGCGTGCGCCAGGTCGTAGCCCTGCTCGGCGAGCTCCGCGACCACTTCGAGGCAGCGCACGGGATTGCCCGCGACGAGCGCGCTCGCAATCTCGAACAGCACCCGGCGGCTCGCGACGCCCAGCACGCGCGCCACTTCCTCGCCGTGGAGGTCGCCGCCGCCCCAGGCGATCACCTGGTCGAGCAGGCTCATCGCGTCGCGCATGCTGCCCGCCGCCTCGCGGGCGATGAGCGAGACGGCCCCGTCGTCCGCCTGGATCTTCTCGACCTCGAGCACGTGCCGCAGCCGCCCGGCGATGGCCTGCGCCGAGATCAGCTTGAAATCGAAGCGCTGCACCCGGCTCAGGATCGTGACCGGGACCTTGTGCACCTCGGTGGTCGCGAAGATGAACTTCACGTGAGGCGGCGGCTCCTCGAGCGTCTTCAAGAACGCGTTCCACGCGTTCTGCGAGAGCATGTGGACCTCGTCCACGATGTAGATCTTGTAGCGATCGCGCTGCGGCCGGTACGGCAGCGAATCCTGGAGCTTTCGTACCTCGTCGACGCCGTTGTAGCTCGCCCCGTCGATCTCCCAGACGTCCACGTCGGAGCCGTTCGCGATCTCGAGGCACGCGGCGCACTTCAGGCACGGGGTCACGCTCGGTCCGGGATCGCTGCCGGGCGGGGTGGTCGCGGGGTCGCCCAGGCAATTCAGCGCCTTGGCCAGGATGCGAGCGCTCGTCGTCTTGCCCACGCCGCGCACGCCGGTGAACAGGAAGGCGTGCGCCACGCGGTTGCCGCGGATGGCGTTGGCGAGCGTGCGCGCCACGTGATCCTGGCCGACCAGGTCTTCGAAGCGTTGCGGCCGCCACTTTCGAGCGAGTACGACGTAGCTCACGGGGGATCTCGCCTAGCAGATCGGCCCGCCTGGCGCGAGCGCTCGTGGGATAATGCGGCCGCCATGAGCGGCCAGGTATTGGCAGGAGTCGTCGGCGCGTGGGCCGTTTGCCACGCCGCGCTCGGCATCTACTTCCTGATGGCCTACGCGCTCGGCCGGCGCGACCGCGAGCTCTTGCTGTTCAGTCTCCTGTGCTTCGCGCTCAGCGTCGCGAGCCTCGGCATCTCGATCGACTTCTTCTCGACCAACCAGGAAGAGTACGCGCGCGCCGACAAGATCGTGCACGCGGGCTACATCGTGGCCGGCGTCTTCAACGTGCATTTCGCGCTGGAGTTCGCGCGCATCGGCGGCACGCGCCGCGTCGCCGTCGTACTCTACGCCCTGGCGGCCTTCTTCGAGTTCGCGAACCTGAAGGGCTGGCTCTGGAGCGGGTTTCGGCCGGTGGACGCCGTGCTGTTCGGCGGCCAGGTGCATTTCGGGGCAGGTGTGCCGAGCCCGCTCGGTAGCGCGTTTTACGTGATCGGCCTGCTCGAGTCGCTCGCCGCGGTGCTGCTCCTGCTCGTGGCTTACCGCTCGGGTCGCCGGGAATCGCTGAGCGCCCTGATCGGCGCCGGCCTGTCGCTGCCCGCGATCGCCAACGACCTCGGCATCGCCATGGGCTTCCTGGATCATGCGGTGAGCCTCTTGCCGCACGGATTTCTGGTGTACGCGTTCGGCGTGGCCTCCGCCCTGCTGCTCCGGTACCGCATCGCCACGGGCGAGCTCGAGCACGCCGCCAGCAGCCTGCGTGAGCGCACCGAGGAGCTCCGGCACTCGCACGCCGAGCTCCGGCAGATCCAGGACGAGCTCTCCAACAAGAAGCAGCTGGCCGTCGTGGGCGAGCTCGCCGCCGCCATCGCGCACGAAGTCAGAAATCCGCTGGCCGTCATCGTCAACGCCGTGGCAGGCCTCAGGCGCAGCTCGCTGCGACCGCAGGACCGCACCACGCTGCTCGACATCGTCGACGAGGAGGCGGCGCGGCTGAACCGGCTGGTCGGCGATCTCCTGCGCTTCGCGCGGCCCTTCAGCGTGAATCGCCAGCCGGTGTCCCTGAGCGAGCTCGCGACGCGCTGCAAGGCGGCGCTGCCGGACCAATACGAGATGCAGGTCGAAAGCGACGATTCCCCCGAGTCCGAAACCGTCTGGGTCGATCCGAGCCTGATGCGGCTCGTCCTCGACAATCTGGTGTCGAACGCCTGCCAGGCGATGCGCGAAGGCGGCACGATCCGCGTGCGCATCCGCCGCGAAGAGCGCGCCGTCGAACCGACCGTGCGTCTCGAGATCGAAGACAACGGGCAAGGCATGACCCCCGACATCCGCCGCCGCGCTCTCGACCCGTTCTACACGACGCGCCCGGCCGGCACCGGCCTCGGCCTGCCCATCGTGCAGCGCATCATCGAGGCGCACGGCGGCTGGCTCGGGATCGAGAGCGCGGAGGGGGTCGGCACCATCGTCACGCTGGGCGTTCCGGTCGCGCGCGCGACCGGCGAGGCCGGCCAGGCGAGCGCGAGGAATTTCGCATGAGCGAGCGTGCCCGCATCGTCGAGCTCGACAAACGTCACGCCTGGCATCCCTACACCCCGATGGGGCGCTACCTCGCGGAAACGGATCCGATCGTGGTGGTCGGCGCCAGCGGCGCGCGCCTGCAAGAAGCGGGCGGACGCAGCTTGATCGACGCGAACTCGTCCTGGTGGAGCGCCGTGCTCGGACACGGCCATCCGCGCCTCGTGGCGGCGCTGAAGGAGCAGGCCGATCGCTTCTGTCACGTCGCCTTCGCCGGCATCACGCACGAGCCGGCGGCGCGGCTCGCGGCGGAGCTCGTCGCGGTGGCCCCGCCCGGCCTCGACCGAGTTTTCTACAGCGACGACGGCTCGACGGCCGTCGAAGTCGCGCTCAAGCTCGCGGTGCAGTACTGGGCGCAGAACGGCCGACCCGAGCGGCGGCGGCTGGTGGCGCTCGGCGGCGCGTTCCACGGCGAGACGCTCGGCGCCGGCATGGTGTCCGACATCGAGCTGTTCCGGCGCTCCTACGCGGATCTCGCCGTCGACTGCTTGCGCGTACCGCCCGACGCTCGCGGACAGCAACGCGCCATCGACGTTCTCGTCGATCTCGTCGAGCGGCAGCACTCCGAGATCGCCGCGGTCGTGCTCGAGCCCGTGCTCCAGGGCGCCGCCGGCATGCGCGTCTACGATCCCGAGCTCGTGCGGGTCGCCCGCGAGGTCACCCTGCGCCGCGACGTTTTCCTGATCCTCGACGAAGTGTTCACGGGCTACGGGCGCACGGGCCCGATGTGGGCGGCGGAGCACGCGCGCGTCTCCCCCGATCTCTTCTGCGTCGCCAAGGGCTTCACCGGCGGACAGCTGCCGATGGCGGCTACGCTCGCGAGCGCGCGTATTTTCGAGGGATTCCTCGGTGATCCCTCGCGCGCGTTCCTGCACGGCCACACCTTCGCCGGCCATCCGCTCGGCGCGCGCGTCGCGCTGGAGGTGCTCGCGGTGTACCGCGACGAAGACGTGCTCGCGCGCGCGCAGCCGAAAGCTCGGCGCATCGCGGAGGCGTTTCGCGCGCTCGGCGCGCTGCCCGGCATCACGGCGTTCCGCAGCCTCGGCATGATGGGCGCACTCGATCTCGGCCCGCCGGGTTACCTCGAGCCGCTCGGCCAGCGCGTCTTCGTGGAGGCGCTCCGGCGCGGCGCGTACCTGCGCCCGCTCGGGAACACCGTGTACGTTACGCCGCCCCTCAACATCCCCGACCAGGATCTGGAAGAGCTCCTCGGTATCGTGGATGAATCGGTGCGCGCGGTGATCGGCGCGTAGCCGCCGGTCGCCTCAGTGCGGCTCTTCCGTCGGACAGCCGTACGCGATGTCGACGCGCGCGTCCGCAGCCGCCTGAAACTGGGCGCAGCTCGCGTCGCAGGCGATGATCTCTTGGGGCGTTCCGCCCATCTTCGGATCGACGTCGTAGTACCACCCGCCGGCGGTCGCGTCACAGCCGGCGGCGCTGGTCACGTACGTCAGCGTGCTCGGCATGCTCGCGCCCGCGGCGAACGTGACGTTCACCTTGAAGTAGTCGAGCTGAGCGGCGGGAACGTCCGGAATCGCGTAGCGGCAGGCGATGGCCGTCTTGCGCACCTTGGCGAAAGCGCTCTTGAGCTCCTGCACGACGTCGGTGTCCGTGCTGATCATGATGGCCTTCTCGGTGCCGCCGGACACCGCCCACTGATCCAGGTTTTCCTGAGGCCTGATGTTCTGGTCGACCAGATCGCACGGCCCGAACAAGCCGATCACGAAGACCGGGATCGGCGGAGTTCCGAGCGCGGCCGTCTGCACCAGCGTGGAAACGCCCGCGACGTCGCCAGGCACGCACGCGGGCGGCGGCGAGCCCGGGATGAAGCCGCCGGGTAGGCCGTCCGTCACGAGCACGATCCCGACCTTGTGCGTCGGGTTCGCTGCCTGGTGAGCCTGGGCGAACTGGATCGCGCCGGTCAGCGACGGCCCCGTCGGCGTGTATCCGTCGGGCGCGCGGGCGTTCAGCGAGGTCGCGAGCGCCTGCGCTCCGGCGGGGAGCTCGGTCATGGGGACGTCGGGCGTGGCGTAGTGCTCGCCGGTACACACCTCGCGCGAGCGGCAGTAGTTCGCGAACGGCACGCACTCGGCCGGACACGGCGTGCCCTCGCCACCCGAGACGCAACGGACCTTCATGCAGTTCGGGCCGTCAGGGCATTCCTGAACCGGGGCGCAAACCTCGCCCGTGGCGCACTCGGCTTCCGTGGTGCAGACCGTCTGGGGGGCCGTGTTGAACGTGCCGGCCACCACGCAGGCCTTCCGCTGGTCACAGGGGCCGAACGCGCCGCAGGCCGTGTCGTCCGTACAGGTCGCGGGCACGGTCGCCTCGACGTCCGGGAAATACTTGAGGGCGACCGACAGCCCCTCGCCGCCCGGATCGCCGAAGAAACCGGTCATCGCGCCCTTCAAGGCTTCCCACTTGTTCGAGCCGCCGAGCGTCGTCTGCAGCATCGACTT
>DASXWF010000607.1:0-10069 GCA_036503835.1 Polyangiaceae bacterium
GCGGCCGGCCGGCGCCTTTATTGAGGTTTGGTGGGCGTTCCGTCCCGGCTTCCCGGTCGGGACGGACGGCTCGAGACTGGGCTAGGATGTCGGGCGTGATCCGAGCGCGCGGATTGGTGTTGAGTGGGTTCCTGCTCTCGCTCGGCTGCCAGCGGGCGACCGAGCCGGAGCGCACGACCTTCTACGAACGCAAGATTTCCCCCGTCATCAAGACGTCGGGGTGCACGCCGAGCGGGACGGGCTCCGGCTGCCACGTGCTCGACGAGCGCGGCGACGTGCTCGGCAACGTGGCGTTCGACAGCTACTCGACCTTGAATCGACGCCGCGACCTGCTCGTGGATTACGGCCCGTACGGGGTGCCCGGCCTCCTGCTCAAGAACCTGCACCCCTACCCGGTGCGGCTCACCGACTGGCGCGCGATCGACCCGCTCGTCATCACGACTCAGATCGCGCACTCCGGCGGCCAGCAGTTCGACCTCACGACCGCCACCTACACGACGCTCGACACCTGGATCAGAAACGGCGCGGCGGAGAACAACGCTCCTCCCGCGGAGCCTACCCGTGCGCTCGATCCTTGCTCGCACGAGGTCGGGCGCCATCCCGACTTCGACCCGAACAGCGACCCCGGGACGCCGGATTTCGGTCTGTTCACGACGCTCGCGGGCCCGGCGTTCGCGCAGAGCTGCGCGGCCGGGAACTGCCACGGCCTGCCCTCCAACAACCTTCATCTCACCTGCGGCAGCACACCGGAAGAAGTACGCTGGAACTACTTCGCGACCATGGACTACGTGTCCGCGGACGCGACGGCGAGCGAGATCCTGCGGCGCGCGCTGGCCCCGGACGCCGGCGGCACCTACCACGAGGGCGGCGTCGTCTTCGTCAGCCGCAGCGATCCCGGCTACCGGGCGATCGAGGAGTGGGCGGTGCAGAAGGGCGGCCCGACGAACTCGCCCACGGACGAGAACTTCCTGTTCTTCGCCGATCGCGTCCAGCCCATGCTGGTCAAGCGCGGCTGCATGATGCTCGGGTGCCACTCGGCGTCGATGTTTCACGACTACCGCCTGCGCGGCGGCAGCGGCGGTCAGTTCAGCCTGCCGGCGACGCGCAAAAATTACGAGCTCTCGCTCGAACAGCTCGCGCTCGAGTCGCCCGATCCGAACGCGAGCCGCCTGCTCAAGAAGAACCTGTCGCCCGACGTCGGCGGCATCCTGCACCGCGGAGGCAATCTGTTCGGCGAGGGCGACGCCGACGTGGTGAACGGACCCTGCGATCCGGTCGCCGCCGCGACGGAACCGATCGACGAGCAGCGGCCGTACTGCGTGATCGCCGAGTGGTTCCGGCGCGAGCAGGCGGCGCGCACGATCGCGCCGCTGTCGGCCGTGGTGTACGTCCGGCGCGCCGCCGCAGGCGGGCCGAGCACGCCCCAGGACTACGCGAGCTATCAGCCCGGCGCCGAGGTGGTCCAGAACGGACTCACGCGCGCGGCTGACGGCACGCTGAGCGTCGGCGCCGAGACCAACCTGAGCGCTCTCTGCAATCTCCCGGCAGGAAGCACGGACGCGCGCCGTCCCGCGGTCTCCTGGGACGGGGCTCGCGTCGCCTTCGCGGCACGCACGAGCAGCGACGACCCCTTCCACGTCTACGTCGTGGAGGGCGGCGCCTGCGCGATCGACACGGACATCGACGCGCCGCCCGTCGATGACTCCGGAAACTCGATCGGCGTGAACGGCGAGCTCGTCCACAACTTCGACCCCGCTTTCGCGCCCGACGGGCGCATCGTGTTCGCCTCCACGCGCGGCAACGTCATGAACCTCGAGGCCATCGGCTACTCCGGTCCGCAGCGCGCGCCCGCCGACCCCTCCAAGCTCAACGCGAACCTCTACATCAAGGAGCAGAACGGCAGGATCCGCCAGCTCACCTTCCTCTTGAACCAGGAGATCCTGCCGTCGTTCATGCGCGACGGCCGCCTGATTTTCACGGCGGAGAAGCGCGCGCCCGACTTCTATCAGCTCGCCGGCCGCCGCATGAATCTGGACGGCGCCGACTACCATCCGCTCTTCGGTCAGCGGAACACCATCGGCTTCACGCAGCTCACCGACGTGGTCGAGCTCGCCGACAAGAACCTCGCGTTCATCCTGAGCGACAAGGGCGCGCAGCAAGGCGCCGGGGCGCTCGCCGTCCTGAACCGCAGCCTGGGCGTGGATCAGCTGAGCGAAAATCCCGACGACTACCTGGTCGATCCGGACGCGATCAACGTGACGACCAAGCGCTTCTTCCAGCGCTCCCTCGCGATCGTCGATCCGGCCGCGACCGGCAGGCTCGCCGGTACCGACGGCGCGTACCGGCACCCTTCGCCGCTCCCCGATGGTCGCCTGCTCGTGAGCTACTCGGCGGCCGTGAGCGATCTCGGAGCGGTCGGCGGCGGTTTCGGCATCGAAGTGGTCAACCCCGAGACCGCCGAGCGCACGCCGCTCGTCTCCGGCGGCGGAGACCTCTCTTGGCCCGTCGCCGTGTACGGCAAGCAGAACAGCGGCATTTTCGCGTCACGCCTCGACGAGGCCAACGGCGCGACGCGCATCGGCTCCGGCAGCGCGGCGGAGGTGACCATCCTCGACGTCGGCACGTTCGGGAGCTTGCTCTTCCAGAACACACGCTCGGGACGCCCCCTCACGGCGACGAGCCTTTCGGTCTGGGAAAGCCTGCCTCCGGCGCCCGGCGTCACGGACTACGCGAGCGGCGGGATCTACACGACCTCCGACGACTACGGTCAGCTCTACGTGCGGAGGCAGCTCCTCGACAGCGTGGGCGTCCAACCCGATCAGTCGGCGGCGATGCGCGTTCCGGGCGGCGTGCCCCTGATCGTGCAGACGAACGCGAAGCTCTCCGCCGACGGCGCCGCGACGCTGCACTCGCAGCGCGAAGAAATGCAGTTCTATCCGGGCGAGCAGGTGCGCCAGAGCCTGCAGCGCCGCTTCTTCAACGGTCTGTGCGGCGGCTGCCACGGCTCCGTGAGCGGCAGGGAATTCGAGCTCGCCGTTCAGCCGGACATTCTCACGCAGGCGTCGCAGGTCGCGGCGCGCGGCAAGGCGAAGGACCTGACCGGAGGCGCGCTCGGTGGGCCGCAGGGGCCTACGTTTCCGTAGCGACTACTGAATGGTGACGGTCTTTCGTACCGTCACCATCTCTCC
This sequence comes from Polyangiaceae bacterium, assembly GCA_036503835.1. GTDB lineage: Bacteria > Myxococcota_A > Polyangia > Polyangiales > Polyangiaceae > PMG-095. The sequence continues at coordinate 3,189 of DASXWF010000607.1, forward strand.
TGCAAACGGCGGCACGCGCGCCTTCCGCATCGTCGAGGCGATGCAGCCGCCCGTCGGCGTTGCCGCGAACGGTGGGCCGCCGATGTTCGCGGTCGTGACGCGACCGGTGGGAGAGAACGTGATGGTCACCACCGCGACCCCGCTCGGGTCACCGTCCTTGCGGCAGGAAGACGCGACGGCGGCGGCGGTTTCGAGTGACGCGCGCGCGGCAGCCGCGTCGAAGGGGCCCGTGCCCTCGACGCGCGGCTCGCGCGGTTCGGTCGGCGCGGCAGGTGCGGGCTTGGCCGTCGCCGTCGGAGCAGGCTTCGCCGTCGCAGCGGCCGCCGTCGCGGGGGTCGAGGGCGTGCTCGGCCTGCCGGTTGCGGCGGGTCGTGGAGTCGCCGGGGCAGGCGCGGGCTCGGGCGCGGGCGACGGCGCCGTTGCGACCGGCTCGACAGGTTCCGGCGCGGCACTCGCGGCGGGTTCGGGCGCGGGCTCAGCGGTGGCAGGCTCGGGCGGCGGCACCGGCGCCGGCGCTGCCGGCGGAGGTTCGGGTTCGGTTCGCGCCGCAGGTTCCAGTACGGGCGCCGATTTCGCGCCCATTCCGGGGATCCGATCGCGGAAGAAGAACGCAGCGCCGCCCAGTCCGATCAGCAGAGCTACCCAGACGAGACCGCGTCCGCTGCTCTTCTCGGCGGGAGGCTTCGGCGGGGCCGCAAGCGCGGGCTTGTCGGCAGGGGCTGCGGCAATGGCGGGGGCGCGTTGGGACAGCGGCGGGCGCAGCAGCGCGTCGGCGTCGGGCGGAGCGAGCGCCCCCGGCGCGTCGAAGCCGAGGTCGGCGCTCAAGAGATCGTCGGTGAGATCGCCGGAGGCCTGACGTTTGCGCGGCGCGCCCTTCTTGTCCGTGAGTGCCAGGGCGGGGTCGTGCACGAGCGCGTCGATCTTCGGTGCGCTCGTGGTGCTCGAAACCTCCGCTTTCGCGGGGGCCTTCGGCGCGCCGGGGAAACGGCGCACGGGCGGCGCTTGTGGCAGCCGTTTCGGCGGCTCCTCCACGTAGTCCTTCGAATCGAGCGGGGCCGCGGAATCCGGCGCGGGCTCGGCGACGAAATCGGTCGATGCAACCGGGATTTCGGAGTCGGTGGCGGGCGGCGGCGCGTCCGATGCGGAAGCCGGCTTCGGCGGGCGCTGCGTCGGTGGATCCTGGGATTCCGGCGCGGAATCGGGTCCGGTATCCCAGAGGTCGTCCATGCTGTTGCGCTTGGTCCTGCCCTCGAGGGCGGTCCCCACGCCGAGCAATCCGGGTGAGAGCGCGACGAGCTTCGGTGACGACTGATCCTTCGCGGCGCTCGCCGCAGTCGTGGCGCTCGGCAACGTCGCGACCCTTTCCGCCGTCGTGGTGCTCGTTGCGTTCGGCGTGCTCGGTTCGCCGCGGGCGGGCGTCGGGCTCGGCGTCACGGCATCGAGAGCGGCGGTAGCCGCGGGACGCGGCGCGACGCCGGGTCGTGGCGGAGCTCCGGGGCGCGGCAGACCGGGCCGCGGAGCAGCGGGCTTCGGCGCGACGCGCGGCACCGTGACGGTGGGAGTCCCGTCCGCAGCGTTCGCCGTCGCAGCGCGTGCCGTGTTGCCGGTCGGTAGCTTGGCGGCTTCGGCCTTGAGCGCTTTCACGTCGGCCGCAGGCATTGCCCTGGTCGGCGTGTCCGAGTCGAAATCCGAGCGTTCCGGAGCGCGCTCCGGAGCAGGTAGAACTTCGTCCTGCACGTGGATCTCGGTCTTGCAGTGGCGGCAGGTGACCACCACGCCGAAGCCGGCCGCCTTCCGGCGGTAGAGATCCTCGGAAAGCTTATAGCTCGCTTCGCAGGTCGGGCACTTGACGTGGAGCATCGGTTTTGGGCGCGCGCGGGTGCTCGACGCGAATCATCCCCCGGGTGCTGGGACCCGCGCAAGCTCGTGACGGGAATGAGCGCTGCGCCGGGCCGATCAGCCCCGAGGCACGATTGCCGAGAGGTGTCGGCCGCCGACCTTACCGTCACGCCGAAACGAGAAGAAGCGCTCGGGCTCGCTCAGCGTACAGCCGCCGACGTCGTCGATGTGCTCTTCGCGCAGGCCGAGCGCCAGCAGCTTTCCGCGTACGATGCGAGCCAGGGAGACGTGCGGCCGAAGGGCGTCGTGGGACACGACGTCGGGGACCGGCGAAACTGCCTCGAGCTCGGCCGCCACCTCCTCGGACACCTCGAAGGCAGCCTGGCGGATGTGCGGCCCAACGGCCGCCAGGAGGTCGCCACGCGCGCCGGAGAGCTCGCGCAGGAGCGCCACGCCCGCCTCCACCACGCCGCGAACCACTCCGCGCCAGCCGGCGTGGATCGCGCAGGCGCTCCCCGAGGCGCGGTCCGCCACCAGGATGGGAACGCAATCGGCCGTTCGCACGCTGCACGCGAGGGTCGGCTCGCGACTCGCCACGGCGTCGCCTTCCCAGAGCCTCGCCGCTTCCGCGCTCTCGCTGCCGTCGACCGCGAGGGCGCCGGCGCCGTGCACTTGCGAGAGGTAGCGGATCCGATCATTTTCGACGCCGAGCGCCTTCGCCGCGAGCTCGAAATTTCTCGCGACCCGTTCGGGGGCGTCACCCACCGTGATCGAAAAATTCAGACTTTCGTAGGCGCCTTCGGAGACGCCGCCGCCGCGCGCGAAAAACGCATGTCGGAAACCGGCCTGCGAGAGCAACTCGCTCTTCAGCAATTCCGCTGCCACGCGCCGAGCATCGTAGCGAAAATCCCCGCGCTCCGTGGAAACTTTGGTATCCATGCCAGGCGCCAGAGGGCGCCTCGGCCCCGCATGCGACCCAAGGACCCCTTCATCGGCCGCGAGATCCTGAACGGCCAGTTCCAGGTGCTCGAGAAGATCGGCACCGGCGGGATGGGCTCGGTCTACCGAGCGTCGCAGCCGGCGATGAACCGCACGGTCGCGATCAAGATCCTGCACCCGAAGCTCGCGGGCAGGAAGGACCTCACGTCGCGCTTTCGCCGCGAAGCGCGCGCGATGAGCCAGCTCACGCATCCGAACACCGTCAAGGTGTTCATGTACGGCGAGCTCGAGGACGACGGCTCCCTCTACATCGTCATGGAGATGCTGGAGGGCAAGAACCTCAATCAGACGGTGCGCAAAGAAGGGCCGCTTCCCATCGAGCGCGCGATCCCCATCCTGATCCAGTGCTGTGGCGCGCTTCAGGAGGCGCACGATCTCGGCATCGTTCACCGCGACCTCAAGCCCGAGAACATCTTTCTCTCCCGGCAGGGCGGCATCGCCGATTTCCCGAAGGTGCTCGACTTCGGCCTGGCCAAGGTCACCGAACGCCAGATGCAGCCGGGCAGCGTGATCCTGACCCAGGAAGGGATGGTCTTCGGGACACCGGAGTTCATGTCGCCCGAGCAGGCGCAGGGAAAAACCCTGGACGCGCGCAGTGACATCTACTCGCTCGCCGTCATACTGTACGAGGTCCTGACCGGGAAGCTGCCGTTTTCGGCGCGCACGCCGATGGAATACATCCAGAAGCACGTGATGGAGCCGGCGATCCTCCTGAACGAGCGCGTTCCCGACAAGAAGTTCGATTCGGGGCTCGAGCAGGTGCTGAAGAAGGCGCTCGCGAAGAAGCCGGACGAGCGCTACCAGTCGGCCGCGGAGTTCGGGGAGGCGCTCAGGTCGTTCGGCGGCGCCGCCGCTCAGGCGCTGCCCGCGATCCGCGTTGCCGGGCCCCAGGTGGTGGTCGAGCGGGCCGCGCATTCCAGCGGCGCGCCCACGGTCGTGGGCCAGAAGAGCGGGCTCGGCTTGCTGATCGGCGTGGCGATCGCATGCTTGCTCGGCGGCGTCGTGATCGCCGTAGTCGTGATGCAGGCATTCGGTAGGTGATGAATCGAGAGCCCCCGCCTCCAGAGGCGGACGCGCGGGCGCCGAAAGCGAGCCGCCGCGAGCGGGTCAAGCGGATCCTGAAGTGGACCGGGATCGGGATCGGCGCCCTGCTGCTCGCCGGCGTGCTCACGGTCGTGCTGGTCGTGCGGCACTACGAGCGCGGGCTGCCGAGCGTGAGCGAGCTCAAGCGCGGCTACGACCCGCCGCAGATGACGCGGATCCTGGCGCGCGACGGCTCGCTGCTCGCGAGCCTGTTCATCGAGCGGCGCACCGTGATTTCGTTCGGCGAGCTTCCCCAGCACGTGAAGCTCGCCTTCTTGGCGGCCGAGGACGCGAGCTTCTACGAGCACGCGGGACTCGACTACCTCGGTATGGTGCGCGCCCTCACCGTCAATCTGCGCGCGGGGCGCAGCAAGCAGGGCGCGAGCACCATCACGCAGCAGGTGATCAAGAACGTGGTGCTGGACGCCGAGCGCAGCTACGAGCGCAAGATCAAGGAGACGATCCTCGCCCGCAGGCTCGAGCAGTCGCTCACCAAGGACGAGATCTTCTCGCTCTACCTCAATCACATTTACCTCGGGCACGGCCGCTACGGCGTCGAGGAAGCGTCGCGCTACTACTTCGGCAAGAAGGCGCGCGACATGGATCTGGCGGAGGCCGCGACGCTCGCCGGACTCATCGCCTCGCCCGAGCGCTACTCTCCGCGCCACGACGCGGAACGTTCGCTCGCGCGGCGCCGCTTCGTGCTCGGTCAGATGCTCGCCAAGGGCTTCGTGACGAGGGAGCTCGCGGAGCCCGCCGAGAAAGCGCCGCTCCGGCTCGCGCCCGCTTCGGACGGCGAGTCCGACCTCGCGCCCGAGGTCGTCGCCGAGGCGCAGAAGGTGCTCGAAAAGGTCGCGGGCGAGCGGGCCAAGCGCGGCGGCTTCGTCGTGTACACGAGCATCGACCCACCGCTCCAGGCCGCGGCGCGCAAGGCGGCGCGGGACGCGCTCGACGCCTACGCCAAGCGCCAGAAGCTCGAGCCTCCGTACACGGTCGACAAGCGCAGGCTCTGGGGCCGACCCGGCACGACGCCGCCGAAGCCCCAGCGCGCCGCCGCCGGTTTCGTCCTCGCGCTCGACGATCAGACGCGCAGCGTCGACGTCGACGCGGGCGGCGTGCGCTGCCGCGTGGCGCTCGCGCACGAGGAGCGCTTCAACCCGACGCGCCTCCCGGCGAGCGAGTTCACGAAGGTCGGCGCTCTTCTGCGCGTCGTACTGGACGCGGCGCCCGCCGGCCTCGCGCCGGGCGAGACGGTGCCTTGCCGCCTCGCGCTCGGTCCGGAGATCGCGCTCGCCGCGGTCGACGTCCGCACGCGCGAGGTGCGGGCGCTGGTCGGCGGCTACGACGCGGTGGTGGGCGGGCTCGATCGCTCCACGCGGGCGCGCCGCCAGCCGGGTTCGTCGTTCAAGCCGTTTCTCTACAGCTACGCGCTCCACTCGCGGCGCTTCACGCCGGCGAGCGTGCTCACCTTGCCGAATCGCCCGCCGCCGCCCGACAAGGCACGTCCCGACGGCGGAGCGCCCGTCGAGCTTTCGCCGACGCGCACGCTCTCGGTACGCAACGCCATCGCTCAGAGCGACAACGACGCCGCCGCGCGCCTGCTGGAAGACGTGGGAGCGCCCAACGTGGTCGCCTGGGCGCGCGCGCTCGGTATCGAATCCGAGCTCGGGGCCACGCCGTCGCTCGCGCTCGGCGCGTACGAGGTGACGCCGCTCGAGATCGTGAATGCCTTCGCCACGTTCGCGAACGGCGGCGAGCTCGAGCCGCCGCGCCTGATCCTGCGCATCGTCGCGCCGGGCGGTGCGGAGCTGCCGCTGCCCCCGACGCCGCCGCGGCGGCGCGTGATGACGCCCGAAGAAGCCTACCTGACGACCAGCCTGCTCGAGAGCGTCGTCGAACGCGGCACCGCCCAGCGTGCTCGCGTGCTGGGTCGTCCGGTCGCGGGCAAGACAGGCACGACGAACCAAGCCAAGGACGCGTGGTTCGTGGGCTACTCGACCGAGCTCGCGGCCGGCGTCTGGGTCGGCTACGACGATCCGATGCCGCTCGGATGGGGAGAATCGGGCGCGCTCACCGCGCTGCCGGCCTGGGTGAGCTTCATGAAGGTCGCGCACGAAGGACGGCCGGTCACCGACTTCCCGCGTCCGAGCGGCATCGCGATCGTGAGCGTCGATCCCGGAAGCGGGCTCTTGGCCTATCCCGGGCAGGCGGACGCGATCGACGAAGAGTTCCTCGAAGGGACGGCGCCCGCGGAAGCCGTCACGGTCGATGCGGGAGCGCCCGAAGCCGGCGCGCCGAGCCCGAGCGGCGACGCCGGTTCCGAGCTCGACGACGAGAGCAAGGAAGCCAAGGCGAGCTCCTTCCCCGAGGTCGTGCCCGAGGTCGCGAAGGACGCCGGCCTCGGCACCGGCAGTACGCCCCCGCCTTTCTGAACGCTGCGAGCGAGGCTGTCGCGCGTCGCCCCTTGCCTGCGTGCAATGTGGCAAGGAAGCAAAGCGTCGACGCATCTGCAATCGTGTGGTGCGACTGCTTAACTCGACCGTGGACCTCACCTTCTTCGAAGTCGTGAACATGCAAGGGAAGTGGCCGCTGCCGCGAGGCGCTCGAGCGCTGGCATTCGGGCGTTCTTCGCGTTCCCGCCGTGCAGTGGAATCGGCGGCGCCGCGGACTCGCCTCTCGTAGCTCCGCACTCGAATGAGATCGGCGCGACTGCCGTGGCGCGAAGACGCTGCGAACGAGACGAACCGGCTGCTCTCTGCGCAGTAGCGCCGTCGTGGCGGCTTTCGGACACATTCCGTTACATTCGTGGCCGCCCGGGCCAATTTGCTTCCAGGGGTGCGGCCTTCCGAACGCGGCGCTTCGTCGCAGAAAATCCCTGGGTCCTCGCAGAGCGTTCGAGCACCTGTCCCAGGACCTTCATGAGAACCGTCACCCAACGCCCGCGCTTTCGCCTGCGCATC
>DASXWF010000608.1:0-4749 GCA_036503835.1 Polyangiaceae bacterium
CGCAGGCGCGCCTGCATGGCGAGCGCCGCCTTCACCGCACGGATGGCGTCGTCGGGCTCGGGCACCGGCGCGCCGAAGACGGCCATGATGGCGTCGCCGATGAACTTGTCGACCACGCCGTGGTGGTGCATCACGCTCTCGACCATGCCGCTGAAGTACTCGTTCAAGAAATCGAGCAGGATGCGCGGCTCCATCCGCTCGCTGATGCTGGTGAAGTGGCGGATGTCGGAGAACAGCACCGTCACCGGAACGAGCTCGCCGCCGAGGTTCACGTTGCCCTTCATCAAGTGATCGGCGACCTGCCGCGTCACGTAGCGGCCGAACGTCTCGCGCAGGCGGTCGCGTTCCTTGAGCCCCTGCACCATCGAGTTGAAGTGCTCGGCGAGCCGCTCGACCTCGTCGTCGGTGTGGACGGGCTCGAAGGTCACGTACTTTCCGTCCTTGACCTGATCGGCGGCGTCCGAAATCTTGCGCACGGCGTTGCCCAGGCGCGAGGCGAAGCGCAGGGCGAGCCCGAGCACCACCACGAGACCCAGCGCGAGCACGCCGAGCTGCCGGTAGAGCGCCGAACGCGTCGTGTCGCGGAGCTCGGTCACGTCGCGCGAGGCCGTGATTTCGGCGGTGATGCCGGGGCGCTGCAGGCCGGGCGGGCGAAACGTCTTCAGCGCGTACAGCTTCTTGCCGACCTCGCGCAGCACCACGGACTCGCCGGTCGCCGTGAGATCGCGCCCGGGATGCTTGGGCGAGGCGGCCACGAACTTGCCGTTCACGCGCAGCGCGAGATCGGCGGTGAGCTTGGTCTCGAGGTAGCCGAGGTACCGATCGGTGATGGGCGTGAGCAGCGCGATCGCGCCGACCTGCTTCTCCTCGGTCCGCACCGGGTCCGCGTTCACGAGCGCGTAGCCGGGGCCGTCCTCGAACGCGACGGAGATCAGCCCGACCAGCGGTTTGCCGGCGAGGAGCTCCGCGAACGACGGGCTCGAGTCGGCCGCGAGCGACTTCGGTCCGCGCGGCGCGTTGCCGGACGCCATCACCACCCCGCGCTCGTCGCTCGCCAGGATGACACGGTACTTGTACACGTCCGCGAGCCGCGCGACGGTCCGCATCGCGCGCTGCGGATCGCGCGTGGCGAGCGACTGCTGAAAGCGCGTGGAGCTCTCCGTGAGCGAGAGCGCGACGCGGGCGTTCGCCTGATACTCCTCGAGCTCCTCGGCGAAGCGCGTGTTCACGCGCTCCACGCGCCGCTGCACCTGGCTGAGCAGGTTCGCCTCCGCCTCGCGCGAGCGGTAGACGGCGGCCGCGATCGCCGGCGCCGTGCACAAGACGACGAGGAGGACGAGCTTTTGACGAACGGTTCGCATCTTCTCTCTTGCTGGAAAAACCCCCGCGGGTGAAACGGCGACCCGCGCTCTAGTGCGACAAACGGCTTGATCCTGGTCGAACTACCTAGAAAGAGTGCCGAGCGAGGGTGGCCTGGGGGGAGGCTCCGCCGAACTTGCTTCGGCGGAGGGGGGCGGCGCGTGCCGCGCCCATGAACAAGGCTAGAACGCCGAGCAGTCCAGACTGATCGGCGCTCTAGCGCGTCTAAACAACAGAAATCCGCCCGAGGGAAGACCGCGCGTAGGATTTCGCGTACAATTCGGTGTTCAGAGGTTGGTGGCGCACCAGGAGGGCCACGCATGAACAGACGGTCACTCGTCCTGAGGAGCGTCGTCGCGATACTCCTTCTGATCGGCTACTACGTGCTCGCGCTGGGCGTCGCGGCCTTCCTTTTGTGGACCGTGTACGCGCAGCTGGCGCTGGGGCACGTCATCGTCAAGCTGGCGCTGGTCTGCGTGGTGCTGGCCGGCATCATCCTCTGGTCGGTGATCCCGCGCCCGGACCGCTTCGAGCCGCCGGGGCCGGAGCTCACGGAGGCCGCCCACCCGCGTTTGTTCGCCTTGATCCGCGAGATCTCCGCGCGCACCGGACAGGCGATGCCGAGCGAGGTGTACCTGGTCCCCGACGTCAACGCGTTCGTCACCCAGCGCGGCGGCTTCATGGGGTTCTTCAGCCGCCGCGTGATGGGCATCGGCTTGCCGCTCTTGTCGCTGCTCAGCGTGGCCGAGCTCAGCGCCGTGCTCGCCCACGAGTTCGGCCACTTCCACGGAGGCGACACCAAGCTCGGCCCCTGGATCTACAAGACGCGCGGCGCCATCGCTCGCACCGTCGTTTCGCTCGCGCAGGGCGGCAGCACCATCGTGCGCAAGCCGTTCGAGTGGTACGGGAACTTCTTCCTGCGCATCACGCATTCGATCTCGCGTGCCCAGGAGTACGCGGCGGACGCGCTCGCGGCGCGCGTCGTGGGCGCGGCGCCGCTGATTCGCGGGCTCAAGACGGTGCACGGCGGCGCGGCCGCGTACGGTGCCTACCTGCAGCAGGAGTTCGCGCCCGTGGTGCGGGCCGGTTTCCGCCCGCCGCTCGCGGAAGGATTTCGCACCTTCGTGGAGGGCAAGCGCGTGAAGGCCTCCCTCGAGAAGCTCGTCGACACGGAGCTCGCCGGAGCGGAGCACGACCCCTTCGATACCCACCCTCCCCTCGCCCACCGCATCGAAGCGTTGGCCGAATTCGCGGAGGAAGCCGGCGAGACCGACGACTCACCGGCGATCGAGCTGCTCGAAAACCCCGCGGCCGAGGAAGCGCGCCTGGTGCGCCGCGACGACGACTCGCAGCTAGAACCGCTCGCCTGGTCCAAGGTCGCGACCCGCGTGCTCCTGCCGAACTGGCAGAAAACGGCGGACCGCGTCGTCGAAGTCTTCGGTCCGCTCACGCTCGCCGAGCTCTCGAAGCAAGCCGCGACGCGGAAGTTCGCCGAAAAGGTCCTGAAGCAGGACCTCTCCGAGGTCGAGGACGCGGCGCCACGCATCGGCGCGGACCTCGCGGCTTCGGCGCTGTGCGCGACCCTCGCCGACGCCGGCTGGACCGTGAAGAATCGCGTGGGCCGCCCGATCGCCATGAAGAACGGCGAGGCGAAGCTCACGCCCTTCGAGGACTTCGCGGCGCTCGCGGCGGGAAAGCTCGAGCTCGGCGACCTCGCGGAGCGCCTGGCAGGGGCGAACGTGGCGGAGCTCGTCGTGCATTCGACGAAGCCGGCGACGACAAAAGAGTGAGCACCGCGTGCAGGCGCTCCGCCGAGCGCCTCATTCGTGCAGATGCACCATGCCCATCATGCCCGCGTCGGCGTGGTCGAGGATGTGGCAGTGGAACATCCACATGCCCGGGCGCTCGTCGAAGCGAACCGCGAGCCGCAGCACTCCGTCGACGGGAACGTCCGCCGTGTCCTTCCACTCGCGGACCGCGGGCGGAACGCCGTTCACGTCGAGGACCTGGAAGAAGAAGCCGTGCAGGTGGAACGGGTGCGCGAAGTCAATCGTGTTCTTCACCTCCCAGACTTGGGTGTCGCCGAGCCGAGCCATGAGCGGCTTCGCGTCCCAGGCGGCCACCCCGTCGATCCCGAGCGCGAAGCTTCCGTCGGCGCCGTCGTTGCGCGTGAGCTCCATCGAGGTGAGCGGAGCGCCGGCCGTCGCGATCGGTTCGATGACCCGAGACAGCGGAGGCAACGGTGCGTCGACGTAGGGCGCGTCGTCCGTGATCCGCATCCGGAAGACGGTTTCGTCCTTGCGACCGAAGGTCGTGCCGTAGCCGTGCTCGTACGGGATCCAGCGCACGGGGAGCTCGGTCCCTGCTGCGCCCGACGGCGTCACGACGACCTCCGCGCGCTCGCCCGGGGTGAGGACGACGGTGTCCGCTCGAACCGGACGCTCGATGAGCCCGCCGTCACCCGCGAAACGCGTGAACCCGTGACCAGCGATGCCGAGCTGGAAGTAGCGGCTGCGCGCGGCGTTGATCAGGCGCCAGCGCTGCCGGCGGCCGGCGCGCGCCTCGAGCAGAGGATTCTGCTTGCCGTTCACCAGGAGCACGAAACCCTCGCGCCCGAACAACGTGCCGAGGTCGCCGCTGATGTCCGGCGGCTCGAGCGCGCCGTCTTCGTCGAGGCTCATGTCGCTCAGCACGAGCGTCAGTTCGTCGCCCAGATCGGGCGGCTCGTCGGGATCGACGACGATCAGCGAGCCGTACAGCCCGAATCCCACCTGCGCCGCGGACGCGACGTGCGGGTGGTACCAGAACGTGCCGGCGTCCGGCACGACGAAGTCGTACGTGAAGGTTTCCCCCGGCAGGACCTCGGGCTGGCTCTCCCCGGGAACGCCGTCCATGGCGGCCGGGATGCGCAGGCCGTGCCAGTGGATGGTGGTGGGCTCCGGCAGCCGGTTCGTGAAGTGAACGATCAGCCGGTCACCGCGTTTGACCCGAATCTCCGGACCGGAAACACGTCCGTTGTACGTCCACACTTCGGATGGCTTGCGCGGAACGATCTCGAGGCTCGCGGGGTACGCCTCGAGCCGCGTCTCGAAGACGTTCGGCTCCGCTGACTCGTCTTCGGCGAGCGCAGCGGCGAGGGCGTCGCTCCAACCGGATCGCTGCGGGGCCTCCGGGCCTCCTGCCGGCGGATCCTCACCCGGAGCCTCGGCGCCGCTCGAGCATCCAGCCAACACGAGTACTCCCAGCATCCAACGAGGCCAAGCTCGAGTGGGTGTCATTGCCCGGGGAGAAACAGCAAGAAACATACCGCCAGAGCGAGACGAAGCTCCCAACCAGGCGCGCCTTGGCACCGATCGACGCGCTGAGTTTGCGCCGGCCGCGCGGCGTCGC
>DASXWF010000609.1:0-8544 GCA_036503835.1 Polyangiaceae bacterium
TCGCCATCGACGCCAGGCAGGTGCAATGCGGCGTTTCGACGGGTCCAGCGTCGGCGATGACCATGCGCGTCACCGGGCCGGCGTCGTGGCCGGCTCCCGTCGCTTACGTGGCGGTCGACAACCGCGACCTCACCTCCACCCGAGTGCTCGTGCTGGGCACCGACCGCGTGCTGCGCGCGGTCAGCGGCACCATGACCAGGCCATGGCCGGCAACGGACAACTTCACTACCGTGAGCACCGTCGCGCAGCCCGTCTTCAGTCCCGGCGGCGCGAGCCTGAGCCTGGTGAAGATCGTCGTCGTGCGTGATGGGCCGGGCAACTTCGTGATCGGTCTCACGTCGGACAATCGCGTCGTCGAGCTCTCGGGCTCGCAGTGGGTCGCGAGCAGGTACCCTATCCCGAGCGGCGTCACCTGGGCGACCATCTCGGGTGATCTGGGCTCGCTCAACCTCCTGGCCAGGGACGGGCGCATGTACTGGTCGGTCCGCGGCCAGAGCAGCGCGATTCAGGTGCCCGCGCTCCCCAACTCCCTCAAGGCGATCGGCTTCGGCGGAGGCTTCGTCATCACCAACGCCAACGCGAACAGCAACGGCACGGTTCCTTGTGTGAGGCCCAAGAACGCCGCCGGCTTCTACAACTGCGGCAGCAGCAGCCAGCGCTTCCTCAAGTACAACGCCTACGTCAACGGCTGGAGCGACGTCAACGGAGTCCTCAACATTCCTCTCACCAACGGCGACTCCGTGCTCACCGAAGGCAATCCGCTGACCTTCATCCCCGCCGTCGAAGACGCGCGCTTCGTGCACGGCGACGTCGGCAAGAGCCTCTACACTTTCCACATCAACGCGCGCATCTACAACTTCATCGGCTTCTGAGGCGCGTCAGGCATCCCGACGCGCTAGGCCTGGCTAGCGCGTCGGGACTTCTGGCAAGCTGCGCTCGAACCGATGCGCCGACTTGCCTGCAGACTCCCGCTTCTGGTCGCGCTCGGGCTCGTCATTGGCTGGTCGCAACGGCTACGCGCGCAGCCGGCGCCGTCACAGGCCGCGCCCACGGAGTCCGAGTCGGTGGTCGTCACCGGGACGCGCACTCCCGAGAGCACGCAGCGCGCGACGGTTCGTACCGAAGTCGTCACTCGCGAGGATGCCGAGCGGCGCGGCGCGCGCAACGTGGGTGAGGCGCTCGCGGGTGAGCCTTCGCTGGAGGTGAACCCGCAAGCGTACGGTTTTCTCGGGAATCCGAGCGGGGTGCAGATGCAGGGGCTCGACGGCGACCGGGTGTTGATTCTGGAAGACGGGGAGCGCGTCATCGGCGACGTGGGCGGCGTCATCGATCTTTCGGAGCTGCCGCTGACCGACGTGGAGCGGATCGAGTACGTGGTGGGGCCGACGAGCTCGCTGTACGGCACGAATGCCCTCGGAGGGGTCGTGAATATCGTGACCGCACCGCCGCGGCACGAAGGGCCGAGCGGTCGCGCCCGCGCGGAGGGCAGGAGCTCGGGTGACGCTCTCGTGGAAGCCGCGGCGGCCTATCGCTGCGAACGGACGTGGGTGACACTCGACGGCTCGTTCGGCTACCAGCACCCGCACGAGCTCGGCGCGGGGCCCGAGTTGCTGGTGCCGTCGGGGACTCAGACGCTCGTGGGTCTGCGCGCGGGGACGCGCTTCGGGCGCCGCATCGAGCTGCGCTTGAAGGCGCGCGTCGTGCACGACGAGAACGACGGGGTGACGACCGAGGACGTTCCCGGGCTGCGGACGTTCGTCACGGACCTGCCGGAGGTGAACGACCGCGTGAACCTGCGCGCGAGCGAGACGATCGCGCTCGGGCGCGGCTCGCGGCTCGACTTCTCGTTCGGGCAGAGTTGGTTCCGCGGCAAGTCGGGGCGCGATCGGCGTGATTCGCCGGTCGACGAGACGCGCCGGCGGCAGGCGTCGCTCTCGAGCTTCGAGTCGGTCGCGACGCTCGCCGACGGTGAGACCCGGACCTGGGTGTTCGGGATTCGGACCGAGGCGGAGCGGTTCGCCGAGACGGTCGAGCGCGTGGTCGTGGTCGGAGATTCGCTGGAGACCCGGAGCGCCGACGAGGTGAACCCGACGCAGCTTTCGAGCGCGGCGGTGTTCGGGCAGCTCGGCTACCGGATTTTCGAAGCGCTGACCGTGATGCCGGGGTTGCGCCTCGAAGTGCACGACCGCTACGGGGCCGTGGCGGCGCCGCGCCTGGCGATCGCCGTGCAGCCGCACTCGACGCTCGCGCTGCGGGTCGCCGCCGGGCGCGGCTTTCGCGCGCCGAGCGCCAAGGAGTACGGCTTCGTCTTCGATCATTCCGTGATCGGCTATCGCGTGCTCGGCAATCCCGATCTCGTGCCGGAGACGTCGTGGGGCACGAGCGGTGACGTGACGTTTCGCCCGGATCCACGCTTTCGCATCCGCGTGGGTGCCTTCGGCAATTGGGTGAAGAACCTGATTTCTTTCGAGCCCGCGCCGGTGCAAACCGATCCGAACGTGACCGACTATCGTTACGTCAACGTCGACAGCGCGCGAACCTTCGGCGGCGACGCGACGCTGCGCGTGGAGCCGATCGACGGCATCACGGCCAACGCCGGCTACGCCTACCTCTTCACGCGCGACGACACGAGCGGCGAGCCGCTCCCGAATCGTCCCCCGCACACCGTGACGCTCTCGAGCAGCGCGCGCCTGCCCGCGGGTTTCGAGGCGACCGTACGTTTTCGCTACGTCACGACCACGTTCGTCGAGACCGGCATCGAGACTCCCGCTTACGGGCTCTTGGACGCGCGCGTCGGCTACTCCCCCTTTCGCGCCGTGCAATTCTATGCGGGCGGGTTGAATCTGCTCGATGTCCAGCGCGACCCGGCGCTGATCGGCGACGCGCGGCCGACGCTGGGCGCAACTTTCTACGTCGGCGCGCGCGGGGAGCTTTCCTTCGACGAAGAACCGGGCACGGAGTAGGATGAACTCCGAGCCGGCATGCCGTTTCCGCATCGTTCCGAATCGCCGAGCGGCGAGCGCGCCGGGCGCGTACTGGTCGCGTCGATCCTGCTGGGTTCGGCGCTCGCTTGCGGTAGCGATCCGGTGAGAAAGCAACCCGCGACCCAGACGCCCGACGAGTGCGAGGCCGCTCCCGAGACGTGCCAGCCGCCGCCCGAGGACGAAAACTACTTCAGCTTCGAGGTCGCCGCCGATCGTCCGACCTTCGTGAACCTCGCGACGCGCAGCGCGGTGACCGTCGAAGCGCCCGAGCTCTCGAGCGCCTGGGATCTCAAGTTCGAGGGCTTCGAGATCTACACGAACGGCGGCATCAGCGGCCCGGGTGTGGGCAGAGCGTTCGGTCCGCTGCCCGCCTCGTACTTCGCGTTTCCCGACGAGCCGATCATGACGCCGTTCTTGATCGAGGACAGCGCGCAGGGCGCCTTTCTGCGCTGGTACGCCTACGACGGCTCGAACCACACGATCTACAGCCGCTACCACGTGTACGGTGTGCGTTCGCGCGGCACGCTCTACAAGCTCCAGCTGCTCGGCTACTACGGTGAAGTCGCGGGCGCGCCCGTGAGCGCGCGCTACCGGCTGCGCTACGCGACGGTCGACGAGAACGGTAGCGGAGAGCCGGTCGAGCTCGACGGCATCGACGGGACGGCCGGCGGCGACGATGCGCCGGACGCACCGAGCGGCTGCGTGACGCTCGCGAGCGGAACGACCGAGCTCTTGACGCCTGCCGAGCTCGGCGCGTCGCCGGACTGGGACCTTTGCTTTCGTCGTGACGCCGTCAGCGTGAACGGCGAGGCCGGCGGACCAGGCGAGGTGAGCGCCCTCGATCTCGCCCTCGATACGAACGAGCTCGTTTCGGACGTCAAGGCGCTGTCGGACGCGGCCATCGACCAGCGCTTCGAGGACGCGGATCTCGCGGCGCTCAGCCCACCCGAGCGCGAATACCGCGGCGACTACGTGACGTCGGCCTTCACCCGCAAATGGGCGGATCTGACGAGCGATCCACCGAGCCCGGTGAAGAGCAACTCCTGGCTCGTCGTGGGCGCCGACGGCCGATCACGCTATCTCGTCGGGTTCGACAGCTTCGAGGGCGCGAGTTCCGGCGCGCCTGGTTCGATCAAGCTCTACGTTCATCCGAGTCCTTGACCCATGAAAATTCGATCGTTCTGTCTACGAGCCGGTGGCTCGAAGCGTTCCAAGAGTGTGCTGTTCGCCGGCGCCGTCTCGGTGATGAGCGCTGCCTGCGGTGGTGCGCCTCCCGCCCCGGCGAATCCGCCTCCGGTCGCGGACGCGAAGCCGAGCGCTCCTCCGCCCGTGCTCTTCCCCGCCCTGCCGGAAGAGCGTCACTTGAAGGACCTGCGGCAGCTCACCTTCGAGGGCGAGAACGCCGAAGCGTACTGGTCGTGGGACGGCAGCGCGCTCTCGCTCCAGGCGAAGCTCCCCGGGCAAGGCTGCGATCGCATCTATCGCATGTCGGTGGCCTCGGGCGGCACGGAGCGCATTCCGGTATCGAGCGGTGAAGGGGCCACGACCTGCGCGTACTTCCTGCCCGGCGATCGCGAGATTCTCTACGCCTCGACGCACCTCGGCGGTCCGAGCTGTCCCCCCAAGCCCGACCACGGCAAGGGCTACGTCTGGCCGCTCTTCGAGAGCTACGACATCTTCAAGGTCGGCGTCGACGGCAAGGGACTCGTCCGCCTGACCGATACGAAGGGCTACGACGCCGAGGGCACCGTCTGCAAGAAGGACGGCTCGATCCTGTTCACGTCCGTTCGCGACGGCGACCTCGACCTTTACCGCATGGATGCGGACGGTAAGAACGTGCGGCGGCTGACGAACGGCGTCGGGTACGACGGCGGCGGCTTCTTCAACGCCGATTGCACGCGCATCGTGTGGCGCGCCTCCCGCCCGAAGCCGGGAAAGGAGCTCGACGAGTACAAGGCCCTGCTCGCGCAGCACCTCGTGCGGCCCTCGAAGCTCGAGATCTACGTCGCGAACGCCGACGGCTCCGACGCGACGCAGATCACTTACCTCGACGCGGCTTCGTTCGCGCCCTTCTTCCATCCAACGAGCAAGCGCGTGCTGTTCTCGACCAACTACGGCGATCCGAAAGGCCGCGAGTTCGACATCTGGGCCGTCGACGACAGCGGCGCGCGCCTCGAGCGCCTCACGTACGCCAAGGGCTTCGACGGGTTTCCGATCTTCTCCCCCGACGGGAAGACGCTCGCCTTCTCGTCGAATCGGAAAACCCCCGAAGGCGCCCACGACACCCACGTCTTTCTCGCGGACTGGGTCGAAGGCTCGGTTACCCCGGGCGAGGAGACGGCCGCCGACCGCCTCATGACCGACATCGTCTACCTCGCCGATCCGACGCGCGAGGGCCGCGGGCTCGGGACCGCGGGACTCGGCGCCTCCGGCGAGTACCTCGAAAAGCGCTTTCAGGCGCTCGGACTCGCGCCGGCCGGCGATGACAAGGGTTTCCGGCAGGCGTTCTCGGTGTCCACCTCGCTGAGCCTGTCGCCGGAGAGCAACGTCGTGTTCGACGGCAAGAAGCTCGAGGTGAAAGACTTCGTGCCGCTCGGGTTCTCGCCGCGAAAGTCCACCGTCTCCGGCGATCTGGTGTTCGCCGGCTACGGGATCGTCGACAAGGCGAAGAAGGTCGACGACTACAAGGGTGTCTCGGTGCGCGGCAAGGTCGCGCTCGTGCGGCGCTTCGTGCCCGAAACGCCGGACTTCGAGAAGACCGAGGACAAGCGCCGCTTCGGCGATCTCCGCTACAAGGCCTGGCTTGCCAAGGAACGCGGCGCGCGCGCGCTCGTCGTCGTGGACGATCCGGCGCCGCCCGCGGGAGCCCCGGCCGATTGGAAGCCGCCGAGCGAAGCTTCGCTGCCGGCGCTCGCCCCTGAAGGTTACGGCGACTCGGGAATTCCCGTCATCGTCCTCAGGCGCGAGGTCGGACACGCGCTCGCCGAGAAGCTCGTCGCCAGGCAGCCGGTGCGCGCGGAGCTCGCGCTCGAGCTCGTGAGCGCCACGGCCAGCGCGTTCAACGTCCTCGGCAAGATCCCCGCCGGCGTAGCGCCGAAGGAAAAGCTGCCCGGCACGATCGTCATCGGCGCTCACTACGATCACGTGGGCTTCGGCGGGCGGCATTCCCTGGCGCCGGATCGGCGCGAACCGCACGTCGGCGCCGACGACAACGCCTCGGGCGTCGCCGGCCTGCTCGAGATCGCCCGGTTGCTCACGGCGGACCGCGCGCTGCTACGCCGCGACGTGCTCGTGATCGCCTTCTCGGGCGAGGAAGAGGGCCTGCTCGGTTCCTCGCACTTCGTGAAGGCCTCCGAGGCCGGCAAGGTCGCGGCCCTGCCGCCGAAGAGCACCTTCGCGATGCTGAACCTCGACATGATCGGCCGCCTGCGCGACAACCGCGTCACGGTGCTCGGTGGAGAGACCGCGAGCGAATGGAACGATCTGCTCGCCGAGCCGTGCGCGCTCGCGCGCGTCGAGTGCGCGCTGTCGCCCGACGGCGGCTACGGCCCGAGCGACCAGATGTCGTTCTTCCTGGCGGGCGTGCCGGTGCTCCACTTCTTCACCGGCGCGCACACCGACTATCACAAGCCGAGCGACACCGCCGACAAGATCAACGCCGCCGGCGCGGGACAGATCTCGAAGATCGTCGCCGAGCTCACCCGTCGTGCGAGCCAGCAGCCGACGCTGCGCTTCAACCCCGGCGCGAAATCACCGGCACCGCGCGGCGACCTCCGGAGCTTCAACGCTTCGCTCGGCACGATTCCCGACTACGCGGGCCCCGGCCCCGGAAAGAGCGGCGTGCTGCTCGGCGGCGTGCGTCCGGGTGGCGCTGCAGAACGCGCGGGACTGCGCCGTGGTGATTTGCTGGTGCGCATCGGTCGCCACGAGATCAACAGCATCGAAGACTTCATGTACGTCCTGAACGCGTCGAAGCCCGGCGAAACCGCGAAAGCGGCCGTGATCCGAGACGGAAAGAGGCTGGAGCTCGACGTCACCTTCCAGGAAGGCACGGGCAAGCGCTAATCTTCATTTCGACGTGTCGCTGAGGGTGAGAGGGATCTCACCGGCACGCGTAAGTTTCTGCTCGCCGTTGCCAACAGAGCTCGTTCATCCGCAACAGCGGGGCCTTTCCGCCCGTTCGAGATCCGAATCGAACGGAGCGGGCATAGACTCGTACCGGGTGCAGGTGGAACATGAAGAGCAAGCTTCTCATCGGCTGGACGCTGACGGTGCTCTCGACGGGAGCGATCGTTTCCTGCGGCGACGACGACGGAGACGATGCTCAACCCAACGGGGGAAAAGCCGGCAGTACGGCAGGTGCGTCGGGCAACGCCGGTAAGGCCGGCGGAGGCTCGGGTGGTAAGGCCGGGGAAGGCGGCTCGGGCGGCGGCAAGGCCGGCGGAGGCTCGGGCGGTAGAGCCGGCAACGGTGGCAGGGGTGGACGAGGGGGTTCGGGCGGCTCGACGCCAGGTGGTCAAGGCGGCGAAGCCGGCAGCATGGCTGGGGAGGCGGGAGAAGGACCGGGAGGAGAAGGAGGCGGAGGTGGCGAGGGAGCGCTCGGGGGCGAGGGCGGCCTGGGCGGCGAGAGCGCGGGGGGGGCTGCGGGTGACACGGGCGAGAGCGGCTCGGCAGGGCTCGGCGGCGAAGGCGGCAGCGGCGAACCCCCGGTGGCGGTGCTCCGGTTGAACGAGCTGAACTCGAACATCGACAACAATCGCGATCTGATCGAGCTGCGGGTGATCACGGCGGGCAACCTCGGGGGCATCCGCGTGGAGCAGACGCTCACGAACACGACGCTGCTCGCGACGCTTCCGTCCGTGACGGTCGAGGCCGGCGATCTCGTGGTCGTGCACTTGAACCCGCTCGGCGGCGTGAGCAGCGAAACCACCGCGAAGGATCAGTGTACGGGCCCTGCCTGCTACGACGCAGCCTGGGACGTCCGCGGTCAGGATACGGGGCTCGTCCACGGGAACCGCGTGATCGCGGTGCGCGCGAACGGCGCGTACCAGGACGCCGTTCCCTTCGTCGCCACCGGCGGAACCCAGCCGGCCGCCTTCCTCACCGCGCTCGAGGCGATTCAGGACGCCGGTCAGTGGACTCCCGCGACGTGCGGCGGTAGCGCGTGCACCTACGCCACCACTCCTTCCGCGGAGGACATTTCCGTCGACTGGACCGAGATCGCGGCGACCGCCGACGGCGACAGCATTCAGGTCACCGGCACCGGGAGCGACACGGCCGCAGAGTGGGAGGTCGCGGAGTCGAGCTTCGGCGAGCCCAACGGCTAGTGCAGCGCGCTCAGGCGAGCCCCGCCAAGATCAGCGGATACACGTCGCGCTCGGCGCGCGCGCCCCAGAGCAGGTCCTGATGGGCGTAGCCAGGGAGGACGTGCTTCACCGCCGTCCCGCCGAGCTTCGACGGCGCCGCTTCGTTCCTGAGCCACTCGTACATGAGATCGACCGAGTCGCGGTGCCAGAGGCGATTCTCCGCGCCGGTCACGAGCGTAATGCGCTTGTCGCGG